>CADBRF010000250.1 GCA_902796975.1 uncultured Coriobacteriaceae bacterium | reverse complement strand
CTCCGGAGCAGCTTTGATGCAGGGCGCGTTGTCGCAGTGGTTGCAGTGATGGGACAGGTACTTCACGCGGACGTGCGGAACCTTGCCGCAAACTTCCTCATCCACCTTGCACCAGAAATGCCCCGTGTCAGGTTGCGGTTTCGCATAAGGGCTCCAGTCGTTATCCACATGCTCGTCCTTGCAGGCGATCTGGCAGTTGTGGCAACCGTTGCATTTATCCAGGTCGTAAATGAAAACTTTCATGATTGTTTCCCTTCCCTACTCGCCATCGACGATCCATGCAGAAATCTGCAGGCCGCTTTCGGGTTGATACTCGCGTCCGAATTCCTCGGGGTATTTCTTGGCGAGCTCGAAGACGTCGACCTTCTTGACGTTTACGAGAAAGCCATTGGTTGCCTCGGAGAGGGTGTTCTCAGAAGCGGTTGCCTCAGGGCAGATGAGGTTGTTCGCACCGCCGCGGTCGAGACCGCCCATGCCACGGACGATTGCGTCGACGCGCGCGCCGTGGTCCTGGTAGACCGTACCGGGCATGACGCGCTCGGTGACGATGGCGCCGCCCAAAACATCGCCGCGCTCATTGAAGACGCTCACGACATCGCCATTCTTGATGCCGAGCTTGCCAGCATCTTCAGTGTTCAGCCACACCGGCTCGTACAGATAGCCGTCGGGGCCCTTGACCTTGCAGGTCTCAATCTCGCGCAGCCAAGTCACATCATCGTGCTCGGAGTGAACGCGCCAACGCGGATGATTAGTGATCATGAGGAAGGGGTAGTCAACTGCGCGATCGCAGGAGCGACGCTCCTTGAGCTCCTCGGATTCCTCAATCCAGTGAGGAACCACGGGGCGCGTCTTGTCGTCGGGGAAGTTCTCGGCAAGACCCGTGGAGTAGATTTCAATCTTGCCGGTCGGGGTCTGCATGGGCTGTTTCTCCCAGTCCTCGTACCAGGCGGAAAGGGCAACCGGGTCGTCTTCCCAGTTCTCAGCCGTAGGAGCAACGCAGATCTTCTTCTCCGCGAACTCCTCATAGGTCATCATCTCGGGGTCGACCTTGGCGCTGTCGAAGCCCTCCTTGATCCACCCATCGACGTCGAGGTTCTTGGTGTAGCGCTCGACCAGGTTCTCATAGACACCGCCGAACTTCTCGAGCTTCTTGGCGACCTCAATAGCGCATTCCCAGTCGGACTTGGACTCGCCCAGAGGAGCGATGCAGTCGTCCTGGATGTACATCATGTTGAACTGACCAGTCCAGTTATCGACTGCGATGTCCTTCTCCTCGAACATGGTGTTAACGGGAAGGATGATGTCGGCGAAGACTGCATCGTTCTCGAACCAAGGATGCTGGGAAACAATCGTCTCGATGCGCTCGTTGCGGAGAGCATCCTGCATCGCATTGCCGCAGTTCCAGCAGGTGGTCCAGGACGGAGAGTCAGACATGATCATGTGGATGAGAGGGGCACCATCGAGCGGCCACTCGAAGGGGACAAACTGGTCCTGGCGCGGAGCGGTGCAGACACCGTGGCCATGCCAGTGCAACTTCTCGCCCTCCTTGATGGTGAGCGCCTGGGGAATCATGGTCTTGGGGACGAAGGAAGGATGGCCATCGAGCAGCTCCATCCAGCCGTGATAGGCACCGGGGAGCTCGAAGTACTTCTCGGAGCGGGGCATGGGGTTCCATTCGGAAAAACCGAACTGGCCAAACTCGATAAGGTGGAGCTGGCCAACACCCGGACGGCCAATGCCCTGCATGGCGAGCAGGACAACTTCGAGGCGAGCGGGCTCGGCGGAGAAGGGTGAACGGATCATTCCACCGCCATCAGCATGGGCAATGGAGACAGCGTGCTTTGCCCAGTAGCGTGCAAATGCCTTAATGGTGTAGGAAGGAACACCGCACTTCTCCTCTGCCCATTTCGGAGTCTTGGGGATGCCGTCTTCCTGGCCGAGGACGTAATACTCGAACCAGTCAAAACCGATGGTGTGCGACTCAACGTACTCTTTATAGTAGGTGCCCTCAGTCAGCCACACGTATGCAATAGCAAGCTGAAGTGCAGCGTCGGTGTTGGGGAGGACGGGAATCCAGCGGCCCTTGTGAGCGGCACCGGTATAGTTGAGATCCGGGGAGATGAAGAAGGACTTGAGACCGATTTCCTCGAGGAAGTAAGCCATGCGGCTCGGCTGTTCGCCGCCCCAGCCCCACGGAGTGGTCTCAAGGTCGCAGCCCCAATAGAGGACCGCATCGCCGTGCTCGGCAATATCCTTGTAGAGGTTGCGCTGGTTGACCTGCATGCCAACCGGCTCGTTGCCCCAGATGTGCTTGCCGCCCCAGTACCATCCTTCCCAGGAGTCGGGCTGGCGGGACTGCAGCGTGTAGCCACCGCACAAGTCGAGCAGGTTTGCCTGAGCGCCATGGGGTGCATGGACGACCTTGGTCTCGCCATGGCCATCTGCCTGGCAGAGAATTGCATAGGGGCCATACGTATCGTGGATGCGCTTGATCTCGCTGGCGATAATGTCGGTTGCCTCATCCCAGGAGATGTACTTGAACTTGGACTTGCCGCGGTTCTGCGGGTTGCGCTCGCCGTTCGGATCCCAGTCCACGCGCTTCATTGGGCGCAGGATACGGTTGGGCGAATAGATGCGCTTCTTGTAGCTGATGGACAGCGGAGGAATCATCGTTTTCTCGCCTGGCTCGAAGACTTTGCCACGAGCCTCGATCTTCCAAGGCTTCCTCTGCTCTTTCGTTGTCACATCGTCGTAGTGCAATGGGCGGATACGGAGAATCTTGCCGTCTTTCACATCGACGGCAGACGTATTAGCGCTGCAGGCAAATGCTGCCCAGCACACACCTCGGTAGACGGTTTCTCCCTTGGTCTCCATCCTTTGCCACCATCCTTCCCTCTCTCGTTGCCGAAATCTTCTTTTCGACGCGGTCGTTTCGGATGGCGCAAAGGCTACGATGCCAAAACCCTGCAGGACAGCAGCCAAAGTGTATAAACAAGGTTTTATACCCTTTGGTTTATGCGTATAAACTAAAGGGTATGCGATGATATCCGAGTGATTCTGGAACGAAGAGGGCATAGTGGCGCGCAGATAACACCCGCGTGCCATGCTGATGTGGGAGGCAATATGGGACAGATGTTTCCCGTACGCTTGCTAGGGTTTGGACTGTACTGGGGCTGGCTATTCCTGACTTGCGTCTCCCCCTCGACCGTTTTTGGGGCGGTAACTTGTTTCGGTCAGCCTTTCGAATTGTTCGAATTGCTTTTCCGTCTCGCTTTTGTACTTGCAATCTATGCTCTCTACAAGAAGGTTGAGACGAGAAACGGCCGTAACGCGCTCATGACAATCGGCGGAATCGGAGGGCCTTTCGCAACGGTCCTGCTCCATTACGGCGGTTATGCAGGCGCCATTGACGTTGTCACCATTCTCATGGCTTTAGTTGATGCAGTGCTCTTCATCTTGTGGCTGTGTTTCTTTGGGCACATGCGCGTGGGTGAGACAGCCTTATACATGGCGCTCTCCTATTGCGTCGGCGGAGCAATCTGCCTTCTGGTCCAGCCCATGCCCGCTGATACGAGACTGGTAGTTTGCATCCTGCTCCCCGCGTTGTCGGTAATCGCCTTCCATCTTTCGAACAAGTACTACGCAACCCAGAAAGATGAGAACGAGCTGTTCGAAGACAGAGGGGAACCCCAGCCAAGCATCCCCAACGCTTCTGCGGAAAAAGCAGAGAATTCGAATGGCTCGAAGGGCGAACTTGAGCTACCGAAGGATTTCGCCTACCTCACACGCCTCATCATCGCTTTAGCATGCTGCGCGTTTGTCTTCGGCACCACTTCGGCATCCCTGTTTAACGGTTTTTCGACAAGCCTCATGCCGGGCTCCCTCATCGAATCTATTTGCTGCGTGGCACTTTCTATCGTCTGTTGCTTCGTCATGTTCGTCTCTAAGCAAAAACAGGATCTCTACCAGCTCTACCGGCTTTCCCCTGTTTCCCTCATCATCGGAGTAATGCTTTTCGTATTTGCGGATGCTCCCATACAGACCGCGGGCGTGTTCTTCATCAATCTGGGATATCTTTCGTTTGAGATCTCCGCGTTGAACGACTTCTGCATCGCGTCTAAATCTCAGAAGTCATCGCTCGTTCGCACGTTTGCAATCGCCCGCATCGGCATCACTGTGGGAATGGCACTCGGCTGGATTGCATGCACGGGGCTTCACGCGTTGGCCCCAGCACAGACATTCTTCAACCTGCTCCTGTTCGTTTGTGCCACGGTGATTGTCGTCTCGTCTACCGTTGTCTTCACAGCGAAAGAGGTCTTCGAGGCACGCATCGTCACCTCGAACCAGGAGAAGAGCGAGCGCCTCCAAGAGCGAATCGATTCAGATGCCCAGTTCCAAGCAGATGTCCATGCGTATGCGGAACTCTACGGCCTCTCCGCACGCGAATCGGAAATCGCCGAGCGACTCTTGCAGGGGCGGACAATCAATTACATCGCCGAGCAGCTCTTCATCGCACCCGGAACAGTCAAAACGCATATGCACAATATCTACGGCAAGGTGGATGTGCACAGCAAGATGGAGCTACTCGACAGTTTCGAGGATTTTCGACGCAAGCAGGAGTGAAGACGGGGCTTAGAACCCTAAGCCAGGCCAGAAGAGCATCCCCACACACAAAACACGCCCGTCAGGCTGCCAGAGAAGACAGCCCGACGGGCGCTTGAACGTGCACTCGACGTTTACCGAGCCTTGTCAAGTAGCTCTAGGCCAGGCTCTGGTCGGTAACGAGCGTGGAGAGGTTGGCGTAACTTGCAGGATCGTCCTTCTCCATCTTCGCCGCAATGCCGGCGCCCACCGCGAAGGCGACAGGAATCAGAACGCCCATGACGATGGCGGAGGTCAGGCTTCCGGTGAGACTCGGGAAGTTCACGATAACGATAGCGCCCACGAGAGCGAGTCCAGCAGCGGCAAGGGCGGGCGCGATGACCGTGTGGAACTTGCCCTTGGCGCATTCATGGCTGCGGAAGAAGACCACGACGCTGATCGAGGTCAGGCACTGCAGCGTGACGAGGCCGAGCGTCGCAGCGTTGGCAAACCAAGCGTAGACGACCAGCGGGTCGAGGCCGATGATGGTGACGATTGCCAGCAGGACAAAGGAGACGACGTCAATCGAGAGAGATGCATTGGATGGCGCGAAGTGCTTGGGGTGGATAGCGCCAAGTTTCTCAGGCAGGACCTTCACGCTGGAGAGCATGTAGACGTAGCGGGACGAAACGTTGTGGAGCGAGAGCGCGCAGGCGAAGAGGCTCGTCACAAGCAGACACTGAATCATGTCGTAGAGCCATTGGCCAACATAGGAGGCAGCCAGAGTCAGCGCGTACGCGTCTTGCTGATCCATAGCCATGGCGAAGGCGTTGCCGGAGCCAGCACCCATGACCAGACACCAACCGGAGAAGCCGTAGAAGAGAGCGATGAAAGCGACGGTGATATAGGTCGCTCGAGGAATCGTGCGCTCAGGATCCTTTGCCTCGCTCTTGAAGACCGCCGTAGCCTCAAAGCCGATGAAGCCGAAGAAAGCCCACATCAGGCCCAGGCCAGGCGTGCCAGACAGGAAATTTGAGGGAGCAAAAGGAGCCAGATCCAGGCCAGTAGCGCCACCCTGGGCGAGAATCGCGATATCGAGAATGGTCACAACGCCGCATTCGAGAACCAGGAACACGCCCAGAACCTTGGAGCTGAGGTCGATGTTGCGGTACCCGAGGAAAGCGATGATGCCCCACCAGGCAAATGCGCAAATCCACCAGGGAATATCGATCGAGGGGAAGAAGAGGTTGACAGCGCTTTCAGTGGCATAGCCCAGATAAGCCAAAACTGAGATGCAGATGAGCACGTAGGAGCGCAGCGCCATAGTTGCGGCGCCCATGCCCGGCTTCTTGCCAAGGCCCGCCTGAATATAGGAGTAGAAGGCACCAGCGTTGGGCACGAAGTTGCTCATGGTGGTAAATCCAACGCTGAATACGAGCAAGATCAGACCCGTTGCCAGGTAGTACACGGGAATTGAGTTATTG
>CADBRF010000249.1 GCA_902796975.1 uncultured Coriobacteriaceae bacterium | reverse complement strand
ACCATCTTGGGGTTGCCCGAGGTGCCGCTCGAGAAGTACATGAGCATGGGCTCGGCTGCCTTGGTCTCAACGCGCTCGAAGACCTCGGATGCCGCGCGGACGCAGGTGTTGAAATCGACCCAGCCTTCACGCTCGACCGGTGCGGCGCAGATGCCGTTTGGGCCGGAGAGTGCTGGGCCGACAAGCGCGCCTTCGGGAATCTGGCAGATGCCGTTCTCATCGCAGGGAGTGAGGCCACCGCCTGCGCCGTTCACGAGGATGCGGGTTTCGAGCGAAGGGCACTCATCGACGACGTTATCGACGATATCGGCGATGTCGCCCACCGAGGTGGCGACGATGGCCTTGATGGAGGCACCGTTCAGGCGGTAGGTGAGGTCATGTTCCTTGAGCATGAAGGTCGCGGGGACCATGACGCAGCCGAGTTTGGCAAGCGCGGTTGCCACGAACCAGAACTGGTAGTGGCGGCGGAGGATAACCATGACGTAGTCGCCGCGCTTGAGGCCCTGGGAGGCGAAGAAATTCGCGGTCTTGTCAGACCAGGTTTTCATGTCCGCGAAGGTGAAGACGTGCTCCTCGCCTTCGGGATTGCACCAGACCATGGCCTTGCGGTCCGGGTCGTTCTCGGCTATGTCGTCCACGACGTCGTAGCCGAAGTTGAAGTTCTCGGGGTAGTGGACGCCAAAGGTGGCGAGCGTCCCGTCTGGGTTGTAGGTTTCTTCCACGTACCTTAGATTTATGTTGCGCATAATGCGATTCCTTTGCTTGCGAAGACACGGATAGATTGCAGTTGACTGAGCTGATGTTCGGCTGTCCGAAAAGACGCAGGATTAAATGACCTGCTTGTCGGACGGTTCGATGACCACTGCGAGGAAGACGCAGGGCTCGCCGCCAATGGCAATCATGCCGTGACCACGGCCGGAATCGTACATGATGGTGTCGCCAGCGCTGAGCTCCATGATGTTGCCCTCGTAGGAGAAGCGCATGTTGCCGGAGAGGATGTAGTCGAGCTCCTGGCCCTTGTGGTGGGAGAGGTGGATAGGCTTCTCCACGGCCTCCGGGTCGTAGGGAGTGGTGACGAGGAAGGGGTCTGCGAGGCGCTCGTTGAGCGTGGGTGCCTTGTGGAGGTACTCAAAGCCCGCGCGACGCTTGATGGAGATGCCATCGCCCTTGCGTACCACGGAGAGGCCCTTGAGATGGGGCGTCTCGCCCGTGAGCAGCTCGATGGTGTCAACGCCGAACTTGGCTGCGCACTTGTAGAGGAAGGTGAAGGAGAGATCCTGCTCTCCAGCCTCCTGAGCTGCGTATTCGGCAACGGTGCGGCCCGTCGCATCTGCCATTTCCTGCATGGTGAAACCGCAGTCTTCGCGGAGTGCGCGGATACGGCGGGAGATTTCCTGGATGTTCGGTTCCATGGTTCAAGTCCTTTCGCTGTGTGGCCACAAGGCGCGTGCGCGAATTGCAGCCAGTCGGTTTCTCAATAAACCGAGCTATGCGGATATCGCGATGGATAGGGCATATGCTCGAAAAACGTGGGGCCGGAGGCTTATGGTTACTGACCTGGAAGCTGACCCCGCCGGCTTACCAGGTCTAGAGAATGTCGATGCCAATGAAGCGCTCGGCATTGCGCCAGGTAATTTTCTCATATTCTAGTGCGGAAAGACCGAGCGATTGCACGGTGGCAAGCTCGCCTGAAGGGCTCCACATGGGGAAGTCCGAACCGAAGAGGATACGGTCTGCACCGTAGATGTCGATGAGTTCGCGCGTGCGGCGTCTGCCAAGGTAGGTCATGGCGCTGGAGACGTCGAGGAAGCAGTTCTCGTGCTCCATGTATTCGATGGCGAGGTCGTAGATAGACCAGCCGCCAAAATGCGCTGCGTTGACGACGAGGTTGGGGAAGTCGTGCAGCACCTTCTGCATGCGGCGCGGGTGCGAGTAATCGTAGCGATAATCGCCGGTGTGGATGATGAGCGGAAGACCCTTTGCCTCGGCTATCTCATAGACCTTCATGAGCCGAGGGTCGTCCAGGTCGACCTTCTGGGTATCCGGATGGATCTTGATACCCTTGAGGCCCATACCCGCCGCGCGCTCGATTTCCTCTTCCGGGTTGGGAAAGTCTTGGTGCATGGTCATGAAGCCGATGAAGCTAGGGTTCTTCGCACATTCCTCGGCGATGAAGTTGTTGATCGACTGGACCTGGTTTGCCTTGGTGGCAACGGAATGTACTACGGAATGGGTGATATCAGAGCCAGCTGTGGCCTTTTGGAGATAGTCAACGGAACCATGCAGGGCGCCCGTTTCGTTGATTGCAGGGTCATCCAGCATGGGAACGCCATAGAACTCGCCGACAGACGCATTTGCCCGCTCGGCAATCTTTGCCGGGTAGACGTGGCAATGTACGTCAACGACAGTCATGAGCTCCTCACAGCATCGGATGAACTTTTGGGGATTCTAATGCTTATTCAAGTACAAAGTTGGGACGAATTTCTAATAGGCGGCATGCTGGTAGCTCATTGGTATAAACATGGCACGTTCGGGGTGTAATCCCTCCAATCCGCCTGTCTTGCGGTTTCGGGGTCTTGGTTGCCTATCGCGGCGGTACCATAGTAGCAACTGTTTCGATACGCGAAGCAGAAAGTTTGGGAGTGAAGCAGGAGAAACGGCATGGCTAGGACGGATGAGCTGAAAACGCCTCGGGAGATGGCATCACGTCAAGGGCAGACAGTATTCCGGGAATTGCCGCTTGTCTGCCTCTGCTCCGGGGGAGACGCGCGCTCGGCTCAAGAGCTTGCAGACAAGCTAGGAACAGAGCTCGTGCACGAAGAGGATGTGGCGGGCAGTGATGCTATCATGCTCCGTGTGAGCGGAGACGGGCTGTCACTTGCAGCAGATGGCATGGAACTCTTGGAAGACTATCGGGAGCTGCTGCCCCGGCTCAGACAGGACAGGCTCAGCAAGGAACTGCTGGTCAAGTCGGCAAAGATTAAGCATTCCGAGCATCCCACGGTGGTAGATGCGACGGCGGGGCTGGGGGAGGATTCCCTCATGCTGGCGGCAGCGGGCTTTAGCGTGGAACTCTACGAGAGCAACCCGGTTATCGCGGTGTTGCTTGCGGATGCTGTGCGGCGGGGTCTGCTCGACCCGGATCTCGCGCCGATTGTGAGCCGGATGCACGTGCACGAGCAAGACAGTATCGAGGCTCTGCATGAACTGACGGAGGCTCCCGACCTTGTCTACCTCGACCCCATGTTTCCCGGCAGGACCAAGAGCGCAGCGGTGAAAAAGAAGTTCCAGCTTCTCCATCATCTCGAGGCACCGTGCGATAACCCGGAAGACCTTCTCCAGGCGGCGATCGACGCTCATCCGCGCAAGATTGTGGTCAAACGTCCTGCCAAGGGCCCCTATCTGGCTGGCGTCAAGCCCAGCCATTCAATTGCGGGCAAGGCTGTGCGATTCGACTGTCTGATTCTGCCCCGGTGAGCGGGTCTGTGGCTAGAAAATAACCAACTGGTCTCGGTTGATGAACTGAGGCGCACCATGTTTGCGCAGGTTGCCGGCGAGTTCTGTACTGTTGTAACCGGCTAGCCCACGTCCCACCATGCGTCCCTCGGTATCCACGATGTTCACCACATCGCCCGCTTGGAATGAGCCCGTGCAGGCGGTGATGCCCACGGGAAGAAGCGAACTGCCCCGTTTGCGAAGCGCCTCGCAGGCCCCATCGTCGCAGGTCACACTCCCCTTTGGCTTGCCTCCGAGCGCAATCCACGACTTGCGGGCGTGCAGGCCTGAGCTCTCCTCGTCGAAGAAGGTGGTGCCCACGTGCTCGCCATGCACGGCGTCCGTCACGGCGTGGGGGCGATGGCCCTCGCAGATGACCATGGGGATGCCGGCTGCCATGAGGATGCGGGCGGCGGCAATCTTCGTCACCATGCCGCCGGTGCCGCGGCGCGACCCGACGCCTCCGGCGCTGGCCTCGATTTCCTCGCTCATCTTTCCAACGCGCTCCAGCAGCTCGGCGTCCTTGTTGCTCCGGGGGTCCGCCGTGTAGAGGCCGTCGATGTCGGAGAGGAGAATGACGAGGTCTGCGTTTATGCTGGTCGCCACCGTTGCGGCGAGAGAATCGTTGTCGCCGAAGCGGATCTCGTCCACGGCGATGGTGTCGTTCTCGTTCACGACGGGCACAACTCCGAGTGAGAGGAGACGCTCCATGGTGTCGCGGGCGTGCAAGTAGGACTCGCGCTCGCCGGTGGTGGCGCGGGTGATGAGGACCTGGGCTGCCTCGATGCCAAAGCAGCCGAAGGTCTCCTTGTAGGCGTTGATAAGCTCGACTTGGCCGACCGCTGCCGCCGCCTGCAGGGTGGGCATGTCGTTGGGGCGCTCGCCACCGCCCATGCCCAGCACCTCGAGACCCAGGGCGATAGAGCCGGAGGAGACGATAATGGGTTCGACACCCTCGTTGATGAGGGCGTGAAGTTCAGAGACGAGGGGGCCGAGGAAGCGTGCGTTGACGTGGCCATCATCTCCCACGATGGTGGATGAACCGATTTTTATGACGACGCGTTTGCCTGCCATGGTCTTGGCCTCTCTACGCTGATGGTGAATTCGCCCGAAACTTTTGTTCTAACGGTTTGCGTCATTTTCCCGCACAGCGTGGTGCCTGGCAACGAATGATTCGTTTCCGGCAGAAGAGGATGGGGTCGTTCTCGAAAAATAAGGATGGATGTGAATCTATTCAGGACATCCCGTTTCGAGCTCGACTTGCGTTTCTGATCGCACGGGCCGCACCCTCACGTAGCACATGAGCATCCCCGGGCTGCAGATGGTTGTCGGTCTTGGGGATGATATGCGTTTCAATGAATTCATCTGGCTGCTCGACCAGATGTTCTGGTGCCATCATTGGCGCAATCTCCTCCAGATCGGAGAAGGGTTCGCCCGCATCCCAATCGTGGCGACGCTTGTGGGGGCAGGCGTCTTGGCAGTCGTCGCATCCGCAGATCCATTCGCCAAACATGCCCTCGTCCAGAAAATCAGGTACAACGCCCTTGCCAAAGGTTGTCCAGAACGACACGCAGCGCATGGGGTTCATAGTGTAGGGGGCGCTGAGGGCATGGGATTTGCAAGCGCGCTGGCAGAGATTGCACTTTTCCGAACACGGACGCAGGCTTGAGGCATCATGAATGAGTTCACCTTCCACATCAGTGACGTAGCCCATAAGTCCCACCCAGGATCCACTTGCGGTGTAGAAGAAGTTGTTCTTGCGCACGATGCCCAGCCCCGCCTGCATAGCAGCCCATCGCAGCGGGAAGGAATTGATGCCATCCCAATGGACGCCCATCGCACCTAACCGAGCTTCGAAACCTGCGCTATTGAAGCCATCGGTTCCGCCATTTTCTGGTGAGAGAAAAACGACTTGGCGTAACGGCCACGGAGCTCAGCCGGATAGCGAAAACGACCAAACTCGTAGGTGCACACCACAAGTGATTTTGCCCAGGGGAAACGTGACCGCACGTCTGCCATGCCCAGTAAGCCTTGATAAAACCCTGCGCTTTCTGGAACATTTGCCATGCGTCGCTTCGCTGCTCCCGTGAACTCGTCGAGGCGTTCCGGAGCTATGATGCCGCAGTCGCCAAAGCCGCTCTCCCTCGCGGCCTCCCGTATTTTCTCGAGCGCAGTTGTCATGAATT
>CADBRF010000248.1 GCA_902796975.1 uncultured Coriobacteriaceae bacterium | reverse complement strand
TTCGATCTGTCCGGCCGTGGAATTGTGCGTGTACTGCAAGTTGCCCGCACCATCGCCGATCTTGATGAAAAAGAGCAGGTAGAAGAAGGGCATCTCTACGAAGCGCTTATGTACCGCGTCGACAATGTCTTGGAATAGGAGCACGAGAATGAGCAGTAGAGAGCCTCTTGCTGGTGAGAGATTCGAACTCGAATTAGGGAGCGAAGCATATCCGCCTCTTCTCGCGCAGATAGACCATCCTCCCAAGCGTCTGTATGGCATTGGTTCTCAAGATGCGTTGAGACCTGGTGTGGCGGTCATCGGTTCCCGTAAGGCTACGCCCTATGGGCTTCGCTGTGCACATCTTTTCGCCTCGCGGGCAGCGGAGCGCGGTGCGGTTATTATCTCCGGGGGAGCCCGCGGATGTGATCAGCAAGCTCATCGAGCGGCGGTCGAGCTTTCCGGCCCCACAGTGGTCTGCTTTGCCGGAGGCGCGGATGTCGTGTATCCCGCCAAGGGCAGAAAACTCTTCGAACAGGTGCTTAGCTGTGGAGGGGCAATTGTCTCCGAGCACCCCTGGGGAACACAGCCCCTTCGGCCGTTTTTCGTCCAGCGAAACCGTATTATCGCCGGGCTCGCCAAGCTTCTTCTCATTGCAGAAGCGGGTCTGCCCAGTGGAACCTTCACGACGGCTGATGCGGCACTTTCCAACGGGCGTGATGTGGTGGTCGTGCCAGGTGCAATCACCTCGGCTAATTCCCGGGGATCCAACAGTCTCTTTTTCCAGGGTGCCCGGCCAGTTGTCGACGTGAAGACGTTCGACGCCGAACTCGATGCCGCTTTTGCAGATATCCCACTCGCGCTCATGCCATTGAGCTCCCGTGAAGAGGAGACCGCATGCTTCACGGACGACCCGGTTCTCAAGGCGCTTTCGGCAGAAGCTTACAATCCGAGCGAGCTTGCCGCCTACTTCAGCTTCTCGCTTTCTGAACTTGTTGAGAGGCTCGGGCAGTATGAGATGGCTGGTCTCGTTCAGCGGCGTGGAGATGGTCGCTATCAGGTCGTTCCCAAGTGAGCGAATTGGCTGATTGCGAACTGTTCCGTTCGCGCTTTCCACTTGGCAGCTTATCCACGCGCGAAGATATGTCCTTGCCTGAAGGGAGGCAATGCTGTATTTTGTCATGTTGCGTCGTTTCCTCCGCGAGGATAGGCCTGCGCGCGAAACGAATGGCAACGAAGAGAAAAGGAACCCTGAACTATGGATTACATCCGCGCTATTGAGCAGCAGCAGATCCGCAAGGACTTGCCCTACTTCAAGGTTGGCTCCCATGTCAAGGTGCACTATCGCATCAAGGAAGGCGATCGTGAGCGTATCCAGGTCTTCGAGGGCGATGTCATTCGCCGTCATGGCCATGGCAGCCGCGAGACCTTCACGGTGCGCAAGCTCTCCTTTGGCGTCGGCGTCGAGCGCACGTTCCCGGTGAACTCGCCCAAGATCGACAAGATTGTTGTCGATCGTCATGGCCGTGTTCGTCGTGCAAAGCTCTACTATCTGCGCGACAAGGTCGGCAAGGCAGCTCGCCTTCGCGAGGAAGGCTTCTAGGCCATTTCTCATTCGAAGCAAGAACGCGAGGAGCTCCGTCGTATCCACACGGCGGAGCTCTATGCGTATATGCGGGAGGTTGGCGGAAACGGCCTCGTCGTCGGTCTCGACGAGGTTGGCCGCGGCGCGTTAGCCGGCCCTCTCGCAGTCGCCTGCGTTGCACTCCCGGACAATCCACAGATCATCGGGCTTGATGATTCCAAAAAGCTCTCTCCCAAGCGTCGCGTGGAACTTGCCGCGCAGATTGAGGAGACAGCGCTCGCCCTTGGCATTGCCTATATCCCACCTCAAGAGATAGACGAGATGGGCATGGCGGCGTCGCTTCGAGCCGCCTTTTCGCGCGCTCTTCTAGCAAGTGGGGTCGATCCGGATGCTGTTCTCGTCGATGGTAATCCGCTTCATATCCATTCTCGAGAGCGCAACATTATTAAAGGCGATGGAAAAGTCGCTTGCATTGCAGCGGCGAGCATTTACGCGAAAGTCAAGCGTGACGGGCTCATGTGCCAGCTGGACAAGACCTATCCAGAGTATGGGTTTGCCCAGAACAAGGGTTATGGAACGGCGGCACATATTGCCGCAATACAAGCCGTCGGTCCATCCGACCAGCATAGAAAGAGCTTTCTTGGCAATATTCTCACGGGGCAACAAAGCCTGCTGTAAAATAGCCGAGACTGTGGTTCAGACAGACCCGACATTTGCCGGATAACATGCCATTCCACCCTCTGGAAATGGCAACCATATTGGTGCACCAGCCCCCGAAAGGAATTAAGGAGCATTCATGGCAGATAAGAAAGACGCCTCGTCTCCTAACTCCATGTCGTCTGCTCAGCGAGAAAAAATGCTCGCTAAGATGGCAAAAGAGAAGGAGAAAGAGGCTCGCAAGCGTGAAAAGTCGCGCGCCAAACAGGCACGGGACGCAGAGCGCTACGAGCGCGAGGCTGCCGAAGCCCGTAAAAAGGCTGCGGATGCACGTGAGAAATACGAGGCTCAGCTAAACGATCCCGCCTATCAGGAGAAGCAGCGCCGGGAGGCGGAAAAGCTCAAGGAGCGCGGTCGCCGCGAGGCTGAGAAGCGCCGCAAGGAGACGGAGCGCAAGGCAGAACGCGCAAAGCGCAGCAGGGAAAAGATTGAGAGAGAGCGGGCGGAAGCTTCTGAAGGCCTTTCCGGCAAGGCTCGCACTTCCCGCACGAAGACGGGCGGCCCGGCGAGCTCGTCCTCATCTGCTGCAGGTTCCAAGTCTGTAAAGCAGGAGCGCGCGCGCGAAAAGAAGCAGATTACGCGTCCACGCGGCAGCGTCGCCGCTCTCGTGGTCATTCTTGCTCTCGCCATCGGTTCGGCTTTTCTGCTCTGGCCGCCTCAAGATAAGATCACCATGGGCCTTGATATCCAGGGTGGTGTCTCCATCAATCTCCAGGCGTCAACAACCGATGGCTCTCCTGTGACCAAAGACCAGATGGACGCCGCCCAGAAGGTCATCACCTCGCGTGTCAATGCCTCGGGCGCATCTGCCTCCTCGGTTCAGCAACAGGGTAGCGATGCCTTCCTTGTGCAGGTGCCAGGTGCTCAGAACTCCCAGGCGATTCTGGATACCCTTTCCAGCCAGGGTGTCCTCGAATTCGTGGACGTGCGAGATATAGAATCTGAACAGGTTCAGCAGTACATCCAGCAGGGCCTTACGGGCATGAACCTCAAAGACGAGGGCATTGCCTACACGGCTTTCATGACCGGCGATAGTGTGACCCAGACTAATGTGTCTAGGCCGCAGGGCAGCGCAGACTATGCCGTTGACCTGCAGCTCGATTCTGCTGGCACCACTGCCTTCGCCAAGGTTTCAAGCGATCTTGTCGCAACTCATGGCCAGATTGCCATCCTGCTCGATGGCGTGGTCAAGAGTGCTCCCTCGGTTCAGTCTGCAATCACGGG
>CADBRF010000247.1 GCA_902796975.1 uncultured Coriobacteriaceae bacterium | reverse complement strand
GCAGCTGCGGGCACGGCGGAACAGGGCGTCTTCGGTATCGACATCGCCTTCGCGGTCACTGCCGTTGTCAATATCGTTGCTGTCGTTCTCATTGTCTGGAAAGTACGCTACCAGCCGGAAGAGCGCGCGGGCATCGTTTCCGTCTCGCCCACGTCTGGCCCCAATCTGCTGCGGAAGCTCATTCGCAACGATGCGACTATTATCCCCTCCAGTGCCTCGGTCCGTGAGGTCCTCACGCTTCTCTACGGCAAGCACATCAGCGGAGCGCCTATTATCGACGAGAATTCTCATATCGTCGGATTCGTGAGCGATGGCGATATCCTCCGCTATCTCTCCAGTCAACAGGCGGTATGGGTTGATACGTTCAGTTTGCTCACCTACGCCTCGCGTGATGATGAGAACATAGATGATGCGATTGAACATGTGATGCAGCTGAACATCATGGAGATTGCGACACAGGGTGTTATTTCCATCGATATCAATACGGGAATGCGCGATGTCTGTCGTATCCTCGGCTCCCAGCATCTGAAGAAGGCGCCAGTGACCGATAACGGCATTTACGTTGGCATGGTAGACCGCTGGGATATTGACCACTATGCTCTCGAGCGCTACTTTGCCCGCCATCCTCTGAATATGGCTGCCTGAGTTTTTCGGCATGAGGGCCCTGCGTTATTGACTGTAGTAGAATCGCAGCGTAACACCGCAGAAGGGAGTGTCATGCGTATTCTCGTTACAGGCGGAACCGGTTTTATCGGAAGCCACACCATCGTCGAGCTGCTTGGAGCAGGGCACGAGGTGGTCGCCCTCGACAACCTGTGCAATTCATCTAAGACCGTGCTCGATCGCATCGAGACGATAACGGGGAAACGGGTTCCCTTCGCCAAAGGCGATATCCGGGATGCCGCATTTCTCGACGAGGTTTTCGGGAGCGCCCATTTCGATTGCGTCATCCATTTCGCCGGTCTCAAGGCAGTGGGAGAATCGGTTGGAAAACCACTCGAGTACTACGACAACAATGTCAACGGCACGCTCGTGCTGCTCAATGCCATGCGTATGCATGGGGTGAGGAGCATCATTTTCTCAAGCTCGGCCACAGTCTACGGTGAAGCAAAGACGCTCCCACTTACCGAGGATATGCCTCACGGTGAAGTCACGAACCCCTATGGCCGTACCAAACTGATTATCGAGGACATCCTTTCCGACCTCTATCGTGCCGACCCTAGCTGGAATGTCATTCTGTTGCGCTATTTCAATCCGATTGGCGCTCATCAAAGCGGGCTCATCGGGGAGTCTCCCCTGGGGATTCCGAACAACCTTATGCCCTATATCACCCAGGTTGCCATTGGCAAGCTACCTGAGCTGGGTGTATTCGGCGACGATTACGATACGCCCGATGGCTCCTGTCAGCGCGACTATATCCATGTTGTCGACCTTGCGAAGGGCCATGTGGCGGCTCTGAAGGCTCTCAAGTCTTCAGGCAATCTCCAAGTTTACAACCTGGGAACTGGCACTCCAACAAGCGTCCTCGAGCTTGTCAAGGCATTTGAAAAGGCCACGGGCGTCGAAGTTCCCTATAGCATCAAGCCTCGTCGTGCCGGCGATTTAGCGGCCTGCTGGGCGGACGCCTCGAAAGCAGAACGCGACCTGGGCTGGAAGACCCAGTATGGCATCGAAGATATGTGTGCTGATTCCTGGCGCTGGCAACGGCAAAATCCCGAAGGGTATCCCGAGGAATAGGAACAGTTCCACGAATTCGGGTCAGAAGGAGCGGCGATGTGCCATAGGTTTATCACCCTTTCGCGGCAAGAGACGGAACAGGTGGCGCATGAGCTTGTAGCTCCGGGTGCGATTGCCTCTGCGCCAGCATGGCGAGAGGGAACGAATAGCGCGCGGAGCGAGACGAAAGCATTTCCAGGAAGCCACGTGGGAGTGTTTGTCGCCCAAGACGAGCTGCTTGCAGGATGTGCCGCTTCGGACGACATGCTGCTGAAGCCGCATGAGGGGAAATCTGCCGGACAACTTGAGCTGAGTGTCACCGATGCTCTCTGGGGCGTTTCATTCGATTGGTCGGACAAGCCTGTTATCAACGCCCGCATCGAGAAGGCTGTGATTGACGGGAGCGTGTGGAATAAAATCGCAGCTACCGGGCGGTGCATAGTGCCTGCTTGGGGATTTTTCGAACCGCATCAGCGTGAGCGGGTGCAAAGTCCCCGAACGGGACGCTTTGTCAAACGGCAGTATCTTTTCAGTGACTCCTCTGGCATGCCGCTCCTGCTCGCGGGGCTGTTCATAGACGGGGCTTTTGCCATCATTACCACGGAGCCCAACTCAACTGTCGCGCCAGTGCACAACCGTATGCCGCTTGTCCTGGCGCCGACGCAGATACCCCTCTGGTTCAGCAGCCGGTGGAATCTTCTCGCGGGTTGCGATTCTGTAGACCTTGTTTCTGAACCGGAAGACAGAGCTCTCGGAACAGCCGAGAGCGATAAGCCAGCAGAGCATGTGCCCATTCAGGAATCTCTTTTCTCCTGAGCAGTGCTCGGGGCTATCGCAAGTTCTTTGTCTACGCCGGGCCGAGGTTTGCGAGCGCCTGGCCTATCGCACGTACGCAGCGAACATCCGTTTTAGTGGGAAGTTCGCAACCGGGCATGAAGAGAGCATGGGGGTTGCCGAGATTTTCGGCTAGTTCGAAAATCTCCCGGTACACATCGGGAGCCGTCTTCTGATTGACATCGGCAACGGGGTCGATGTTGCCGTTCAGAATGACGCGACCATCGGCAATCTTGAGCGCTTCGGCGTAGTCGACGTAATGGTCGATATCGAGAATCTTCGCACCGCTGCCGACGGAATAGGGGAGCATGCCCATGGCGCTTCCACACATGTGCAGCCTGCCTACGAGCCCCAGGTCTTCCATGTGTTTGAAGATACGCTGCTGGACCGGGAGAATCAGGTCACGATAGCTCTGCTGAAGCGAAACCGAGGCGACTGGGTCTGCCAGATAGACATACTTTGCCCCAACTGCCGCAAGTGCATCGACAACCTCGATCGTGGTTTCCCCAACCATTTCGAGCAGGGTCTTGCACTCCTCGGGGAATTCCAGCGTGTCTGCTGTGAAGTCCATGATGCCGCGAATGCAGCCGGCGACCGTTGCCGGCCCGGCGAGCATGGTCATGGAGTAGCAGTCGTCAGAGAGCTCAATCGCTCGCTTTGTGGCATAGACGATATCCTGCAAACGCTGCGAATCGGCTAGATGCACAGGTTCGAGCTCTTCGACCTTCTCGATATCGTCGAGGCGTGGCTTGTAGAGTTCGGGCATACGCGAGTCGTAATAGACTATATGTGACCCATAGGCTTCCGCCTCGCGAAAGAGGTCGGAGGCGACCTGAACCATATCAAGCCCCACATCATGGGTACATCTGATGGAGGACTGAACCATCTTCTCGGGGTTCTTGCAGTAGTCTTCAAGAGTGATATGCGTGTACTCCGTGACAAAGCTACCGACTATCGTGAGGTTCGGGCGTCTATCGACTTCTTCACCTGCGAGGAAACGGTCAAGCCTCTCTTTTCCATTCATCTCGTTCATTCCTTCATCGAGCGGGTACAATGCCGTGTGGAAACCGGAGGTTGCCTATGCAGTTGACGCTTACTCTCATCGCGCATGAACTGGAACAACGCTACGGCTCGGTGCGAGCTGATAATGAACATGTTCACATTTTGCATGGTGTGCGACCGTATGTCAAAGGTTTTGCAACGGATACTGCATGTCTCTATATATGCGACCCTAATAATCTTCCGCCTGAAGAAGACCATTACCAGGGAATCTTCGCATATGTGGGCACAAACGACATGCGACAAGACACTTTTGCGCTCATAGTGTACACGAATGAAGCGCCTACTAGCGTCCTGAGTGCAATACAGGACATATTTGACCGTTATCAGCGCTGGCGCGAAGACACGCTTGAGGCTATTGCTACCAGCAGAAACCTTCAGGCGCTCACCGACTTGGCAGCGGATTTTTTTCCAGGGCCCATTGTCATGGTGGATGGGCTTTTGACTGCTATCGCGAGGCATCCACATGTGGGAGAAGACGATTTTGTCAGCAGTGAAATCGAGCGCAGGGTAAACCCCGACAACGTTCATTTGCGTGCAAGCGTTCTGCACATGGAGAGACTGCAAACCGTCTCCGGGCAGACCGTATGGATTCAATACGACGAGAAGACGGGAACCGACACACTCCGCGGAGCCATTCGCCTCGAGGGCTTGCCGCCACTCATTGTTGCCACATGCGGGGTTAACCCCGAGGATAAAGCTTGGGCAATCGATGTCTTCTCTATCTTTCTGGGTTTCGTCCGTTTCTGCCTCCGTAGACAGCTCGTTATCAAGGACGTGCCTTTTGCTGCATACCGGGAATTCTTTCGTGGAATTGTCGAGGGCGTTCCCCACACTGAGAAGAGCCTGATGGATGCGGCGACCCGGCTTAATATCTCTCCAACGGGTCCTTACTGCCTGTTCTGCCTTAAGCCGAAGAATGACCAAAAACCGAAGAACTCCAACTATATCTGGGATCTCTCGGCGCGCATCGCTCCCATGCTTGCCGCGCCTTGGAATGATGACGAAATTTTGATCCTCTGCTCGAATTGCGCCTATTGTGGGGGTAAGGCGGCGTGTAACACGGATCTCTGCATGTATAAGCATGGTTCCTGCAAGCTTTTCATAGCCGATATCGCCGAACGTGACGAGATGTACTGCGGTCTTTCCTCCCAGTTCCAGAGCCTCGAACAGCTTTCCGTCGCGCTCGAGCAGGCAGAACGCGCGCTTGCCGTTGCCGTGAATACGAGCATGTCTGGTTTTCACCAAGTGTGGGAGCGGCAGGGTTTTGTCGAGTATGACAGTGCTTTCGGGTTCGACGTCATTCAGAATCTTGGGACGGGATGCGCTCGCCGTTTGGATGCGAGCTCGATGGTGAAGCTCATCCGCCGAATGGCACAAGATGACAGAGAGCGTAATACGGATAATCTGTTCTTTCTCGAAACATATCTCCTGCTCGAACGTCGTGCCACACAAGTTGCGGATGCGCTTCATATGCACAGGAACAACGTATCGAGGCGCTATGAGAAAATCTGCCGCATCTACGAAATCGACTTGGACAATCCCAAGTACCGTGAACAGTTTCTCTTGGCGTTCTTCATGTGCAGAGCGGGACTCGCAGACATGTAGCTGCTCGTCCCGCCCCAATGACAATCTTGTTGTCTATTCGCGCTGATTAGTACGTACCGTATGTCTTGGCGATTTCTATCATGCGCTCCCCGCGAGGATAGGAATCAGTGCTCAAGAGCTCGCAACCCGGGGCAAGCATGAAGCCGCCGCCTTTTGCCATGTCATCGATGCAGCCCTTGCAGAGCTCATCCCACTCCTCATCGGTGCCGAAAACGGAAGCCGTTGGGGGAACGGCACCGATGAGCGTGATCTCCTTGCCGTACTTCTCCTTGGTTTCCTTGAAGCTTGCGCAGTCGTCTGGTGGATAGAGGAAGGAGATGGCAGTGGGGTGCATGCGTGCAATCTGGGCGTCGAAGTAGATATCGTTGCCGCAATTATGAATCATATTCATAGCGCCTTTTTCGGCAACCGCCTCGCAGCACATTTGGATGGCATCGCCTTCGAGGTCGTCCCACATCTGCTTGTCCATGATGGAGCCAGACGCGAAGAGCGTATCCCACATGATTGCGTCGGCACCGGCGTCAACAAGTGCCAAAGCGTAGTCCTTCAGCGTAAGGGCGATGTTCATGGTCGCCTGTTTGATGGGGTCGGGGTCATCGAAAGCGTCAACATACATTTCCTGCTGGCTGCGGAGCATGGAAAGCGTGCCGAGCGGGCCGTAGACGAAAGCGACGATGGGCTTTTCACCCTTGTACTTCTCGGCGAGACGACGAACTACATCGATGTGCATCATCATGCGATCGCAGGTGTGGTAGTCGACAGGCTGAATCTTGTCGTACTCGTCATAATCGGAAATGATGAGATTGTCGTAGTCTGGATGGGCCGCATCGTTCTCCGAGTAGACGAGAGGCTGATTCCAGGCCGTGCACTCGAGCGAAAGGTCGATAAGGGTGACGAAGCAGTCAGTATCAGGGTATTTCTCCATCATGGCAATATAGGCATTAGCGCATGCTTCCGCGTTGGTGGACCAATCCTGGTAGCTTACGCCCGTCAGCTTGCGGGTGGCACCTGCCCAGAGAGGATAGACGGGAACTCTGTCGGGTTCCTCGTGGTTAAGCGCCTTGAGCACTCGTTCAAAAGAATTCATGATTTTGCCTCTCCTAGAGTGATAAACGGTGTGAAAGTAAATGGGAACTAGGCGGTGAGCAGCTCGTATGCCTTGTTGCCTGCCTCGGTGGCGTTTGCGGTAAAGGCGTCAGCGCCGACTTCCTCAGCGAATTCCGCCGTTACAGGAGCACCGCCGACCATGATCTTGACCTGATCGCGAAGGCCAGCGTCGGTGATTGCCTGAATGGTGGAGGAAATTGCGGGCATCGTGGTGGTGAGAAGAGCGGAGAGGCAGACTATCTGGCACTCGGGATGTTCTTTGAGATACTCGACGAATTTGTCGGGGGTCACATCGACGCCCAAGTCGTCAATCTTGATGTTCTTGCTCTCAATCATAATGCGGACGAGATTCTTTCCGATATCGTGCATGTCGCCAGCGACGGTGCCAATGACCGCGTTGCCAACGGGCTCGGCGCCGGTGCTTGCCATGAGAGGTTTGAGAATGTCGAGCGATGCGGTCATTGCGCGAGCGGCGACGAGCATCTGAGGGACGTAGATTTTGTTCTCGGCGAAGAGTGCGCCCACCTCGTCCATTGCGGGAACGAGGGCGTCATCCATGATTTCAAGGGGCTCATGGCCCTCGTCGAGCGCCTGCTGGGTGAGTGCCGCTGCGTCCTTACGCTTGGCGTTGACAACTGCCTGCTTGAGATCTTCTAGTGTTGACATGTTGTGGCTCCTTTTCTGCCATGTGCGATGCACTTTTGATGACGGAATGCACCTTACTGCCTTGGCAGCCCTCATCACAATGTGCATAGCGCACCATATAAAAGATGTATCAGGTGCAGAATGCATGTTTACATGGCGTGTGCAGCCAAAAGGCTGTGGTTGCAAAAGGTCCGAGGGCGATGAAAGGAGGGTTTTCTCATGCGACAGCTCGAAAAGCGCTAGATCAATAGCGAGCTGAGATACTCCAGATATGACAGATTTCGCCAACGTCACT
>CADBRF010000246.1 GCA_902796975.1 uncultured Coriobacteriaceae bacterium | reverse complement strand
CCAATGTGTGACCACTGGAAACATTGGATGAACGTCACTCAGTTCGAACAAGAAAAAAGGCCGCTGAGATGCCCCGCAAATAAAATCGTCACCCGACAAGGCAATTCCGGGAATCAGCTCCGAGGACTCGCGCTCCGCGCTCAGACATCTCTCCGCTATCGATTCCCGTAATTTCCTTGTCATCCTCCAATTATTTGCGGGGCATCCCTGTGGTCCTTTTCTTAAAGACCTTTAGAGCCCAGCGGCAATCGCTTTCATCTCGTCCACGGTGAAGGTATATTTCTTGTTGCAGAAGGCACATTCGAGCGTCGCGTTCTCACCCTCGTCAATCATCTCCTGCAGCTCGTCCTTGCCCATAAGACCGAGGAGCTTACCCGTACGCTCGCGCGTGCAATCGCACCTGAAGCAGATGGGAGTATGGGTGAGAATCTTGGGCTCAAAGCCCTCGAAAAGCTCTTCGATAATCGCCTCGGGGTTTTTACCTTCTGCCAGCAGCGTGCTGATTGAGGGGAAAGCGGCGATGCGCTCTTCTAACTGCGCTGCCACTGCATCGTCTGCGCCCGGAAGCATCTGGACGATGAAGCCGCCAGCTTCGTGTACCGTGCCGTCGTCGTTGAGCAGGACACCCAGCGAAACAGCAGAGGGAATCTGATCGCTTACGGTGAAGTAATAGGCGAGGTCTTCGGCGATTTCTCCGGTTTGAATCTCGACCGTGCCGCCGTAGGGTTCGCGCATGGAGATGTCACGGATGACTTGCAGGGTCCCCTCGCCCACGATGCCACCGACGTCGAGCTTCTTGCCCGCTTCAGAAGGCAGAGATGCTTTGGGGTTGCCCACATATCCTTTCACACTGCCATCGCTTTTTGCAGTTACAACGATCTTGCCAAGCGGTCCATCGCCATTGAAGACGATGGAGAGAGCATCCTTCTCGTTCTTCATGGCAGAGCCCATCATGGCTCCGGCAATAAGCGTGCGGCCGAGCGCCGCAGTTGCCGTGAGAGAAAGGTCATGCATCTTGCGCGCCTCTTCGACAAGCCCCTTTGCCGTTGCCGCGAACACCTGGGCAGAGCCGTCGTTGGTTATGGCGCGGACAAGATAATCCTGATTCAGATCGATAACGGTCATGTTTTCTCCTATCCAAACCTGCAGAATGCAGGACGTTTATATATCTAGAAACATAGTTCAAACTCAGCAGTGATATAACTGCATTTTTCCCTCGAGTTCAAGCCGCTGCTCAAGCTGATGCGCATCCGTTACGTAACGAATGCCAGACGATTACATCGGCGCTAAACGGCGGCTAGTGGTGGATGCGACCCCTGATTTTCGTGACCAGCGCCTGAATTTCGCTCACATGGAGAAGGCGACAAAGAACGAAGATAAGAGCAAGGCCGAAGACGCCGCAGATGATAAGTCCGAGCAGGTTGCCCAACACGCCTGTCATATTGATGACAGTGGCAAGCCAGGTCGCGAACAGGTAGGTCACTCCTCCGCCGAGAAGGCTCGCCGCGGACACCTTTGCAGTGGAGCGCGCTAGATTTCCGAATTTGAAAGAACCCACGCGCTTGTGGAGCACCAAGAGCAGAGCGACAGTCATGCATGTGTAGAAAGCCGCATCTCCCATGGCGATACCCACAAGGCCGAAGTCGATGCCCGGAATATGAGCTGTTCCCGTGAGAACCAGATAGAACCCAACCTGTACGAAGGTCAGAAAGAAGTTGCAGAAGGCAACGGTTTTGAGGTCTTTGAGCGAGGAAAAAGCGCGGTAGAGATACATGTAGCCGGCATAGAGCGGGAGCGCGACAGCCCATCCACGAAGGAGCGCGGCGATAGGCGCGATATCCCCAGCAGTGAAGCGCCCAGCGGCATACAAGCCGATAAGCTGGTTCGCACAGGCAAAGAGCATGGCAGCCATGGGAATAATGAGCAGCCAGGTGGTGCGAAGACCGAGGTTGAGGTGCTTCTTGAAGCCCTCGGTATCCCCGCGAGACAGCGAGTCGCTCATCTCCGTGAACATGGCCGTTGAAAGCGCAACGCCGAGAACTCCATAGGGGAACTGGTACCACATCCAGGCATAGCTCACCGAGGAGGGGCCGTTGTCAGCAACCGAGAGAGCACAGGAGTTCATGAAGGAAAGCGAGACGAGGTTGATAGCCGTGCAGGCGATAGCCGGGAGCGCGAGGCGCATCGTCTCACGAAAACCTTCACCGTGAAAATCGATGATGGGGTGGAAATGAAACCCGCTCTTGATGAGGGCTGGAAGCTGCACAAATGCCATGGCAGCGATGGACAAAAGCGACCCAATGGCGAGCCAGGCAAGGCCGATGGTCTCCCCCGCCTGCACAACGAAGGGGTAGCCGAAGAAGGTGATAATGGTCACGATGTTCATGAAGATGGAGCTGACAGCGGGCCAGAAATACAGCCGCTCCGCATTGAGCAAGCCACCGAACACCGCGCTGATGCCGTAGAAGACAATCTCAAAGGCGAAGAACCTGAAGAGCCACACGGCGTTGGAAACCGTTGCATTGTCCGCCGAGCTGAAGAGCGTCTGCGTCATCATGACCTGAGGCGCGAAGACGGATGCCAGGAGCGCGATGAGCCCCAGGAAGACGACGGCTATCGAGAGCAGGTTAGACGCGTATGCGCCCGCCTCGCCCTTGCCTCGCATATTTCGCTGCTGCAGGTAGATGGGGAGAAAGGCGGTGGAGAGCACGCCACCCGCGACAAGCTCGTAGATCATATTGGGCAGGTTATTTGCCAGAGAGTACGAGGAGGCGAGAATCGTGTTGCCCAGGGCAAACGCCATTGCCCACGTACGGATAAAACCCGTAGCGCGGGAGACAAGCGTGGCAATCGACATGGTCGCCGTCGACTTGGCAACCTGCCGTGCTTGCTCTTTATCCTCTCCTGAAAGCTCAGACTCTTCAGATGTGTCCATACTCGCTCTTGTCTCTGCGCACACGGTTAGCGCGATACATCTTGGCTTTTCGCCCTCGCACCAACTATTGACGGGGCCTATTCCGCGATGTCGATTTCCGAACGGTCATCATGAAGATCGTTGGGCATGATGCGGATATCGTCATAACCTATCTGCCTGAGCGCGTCGGCAGTGCGCCAGGGCGCCGTAACATCGTCTTGGAACTCGGCGCAATACTCCAACGCCTGAACCAAGGTGACATTGTGATTGAGGTCGCGGATGGTATCGACATCCGGGACGTCGGGCAAATAAAGTGCCGGGAGATTCTGCTCTGCACACTTCTTGATATAAGCCGGAAGCGCTGTCATACCGTCTTTGTTGTAGTAGACACCTGTGTGGTCGAAATCGGTTTCTCGTGTCCACCCAACAGCGGATACGCCCATTTCCTGGTCGGGGGCAATGACAACGCCACCGCCGGGAATCTCGCACAGCGTGTGAAGACGACGGAAACCTTCCTCAACGACCGTTCGTCTCAAGGCAGGCATATCGCATCCCAAGGAGAGAACCGTGTCATACCCGCGATTCCACACTTCCTGAAAGGCACCGTTGTAATGTTCATCAAAGCTTTCGCCCTCATCGTGGGTGAAGATGAGAGGGCGCGGCCAGGTGCCGCTCGCCTCGAAGAGCGCCCGCATCTTTTCTTCGCTGCCCTTGCCCGGCGAAGAGATGATGATGTCGTATTCATCATGAACAGGGGCATAATCGCATGTCCCTTCCACTGCCTGACGTTCCAGGTCCTCACGCTCGAGGTCTTTCAGGGCATCGCAGCAGATTTCCACCACATCAAAGAACATGCAGTGGTAGAGCGCGGAAGCCACTTCGGGCTCAAACCACCCATCCTTGATAGGCGTAAGCCGGGTCTTGACCTTTCCCGGCTCGGGAATTTTCGAGAAAAGGAGCAGCGCGTTGCGCCGCGTGTTCTGTGAAGTATTCATAGCCGGCATTCTATCAGCATCTCCGCTTGTGGGGCTTTCTAGAAATGAAATACGCTGCGGTTGGCTGCGCGGCAAACGCAAACAGCAGAAAGGCCCGCGGCCTTTGGGCCACGAGCCTTATTGTGCTGCTGAGTTCGGATAAATGGGGTGACCGGACTCGAGAGAAGGGAAAGAGAGGAAGTTTACAGTCGAGCGTTTAAAATGCTTTCTTTAGAAAAGCATCTGAAGATTACTGAATCTCGAGATGGGTCTTCTTCGGAAGGAGTGCTTCCTTCTTGGGCATATCCAGCCTCAGAACGCCGTCCACGTAGCTTGCGGTAATCTTCTCCGGGTCGATGGCCGAGACATCGAAGCTGCGGCTATACGAGCCATACGAACGCTCGCAACGGACGTAGTTGCCAGCCTTGTCCTTGTCCTCATGCTCGGAATGACGCTCCGCCGAAATGGTGAGGATGTCATCGTCGACGTCGAGGTTGATGTCTTCCTTCTTGAAGCCGGGAAGGTCAGCCTCCAGCACGAACTTGTCGCCATCTTCCTTGATATCGGTCTTAAAGGGGGTTGCGCTCTCAGCGATATTGAACGGAGCCCACGGCTCACCGAAGACTCGACGCTGAAAATCATCCATCATGCTGAACGGGTTGTAACCAATAATTCCAGTAGCCATAACGATCCTCCAATCGCTCGTTTCTTTGATGAATTCTGAAAGGCTTCCCGGGAGCCTTCCCGTTTGCCTTTCCTCTTTCAACACTTGCTATAGTAGAAGGATTTTCATGCCATGGAGGTTTCGCCTCTTCCACCTCTTGGTGGCAATAGTTACAGAACAGCTGCACAAGGTATCAGTTTGGTACTTGCCTCTGCAATTGCCTATGAGATTAGTGGGAAATAGCAGGTCAAGACCTTATTTAAGGATGCCGCGAACGATGCGGTGGCGTCCGGCGAGATCGTCTACCACGGCGACATCGACAAATCCGGCTTCCGTCAGCCGAGAGGCTGCCTCATCCAAACAGGTTTCATGAAGCTCGCAGGCAAAAAGACCGTTTTCCCTGAGCAGCCGAGGCGCCTCGGCAACAAGCCTGTCGAAGATGACAAGCCCGTCCTCTCCCCCATCAAGCGCGAGTCTTGGTTCGAAATCTGCCACCTCCCGTGGCAACTCCTCGATTTCAGCCGTCGGGATATAGGGAGGATTGCTGACAAGCACATCGAAGGGCCCCTCGACACCATCGCAGCAATCGGTTTCGATAACAGTCACAAGCTCGTCAAACCCGAGATTCGAAACGTTTTTCGTGGCGCACGCTATAGCTTCGGGGGAGATATCGGTGGCAGTGACATACGCCTTGGCTTCTTTTGCGAGCGAGCAGGCGATACAGCCGGTGCCAGTGCCTACTTCGAGCACATCCAGCCCTTCGCGGCCGCTAGTCCAGTCGAGGACTTCCTGTACGAGCATTTCGGTTTCCGGACGGGGTATGAGCACGCCCTTTGCCGTGTGGACCACGATATGGCGAAACGCCGCCTCTCCAGCGATGTATTGGAGAGGTTCTCCCCTGCCTCGGCGCTTGAGAGTGGCGCGCAGAGTGTCACGTTCCGCCATGGAGAGCGGGCGATCGAAATCCATATAGAGCTCGATGCGGGTGAGGCTAGTGGCTGCAGAGAGCAGCCACTCCGCAGAGAGCTTTGGATTCTCGTCGCCATGGCGCTCGAGATAGTCACGACACCAGGCAAGGGTCGTGCGAATCGTCCACTGGTTGTTCATCACTGAGCAGCAGCCGTTGCTTCTTCGAGACGAGCTGCCCTATCGGCGGCAGCGAGATTCTCGATGAGATCGCTAAGATTATCTCCCTCGAGAATGCCGGCGTAGGTGCCGTTATAGCCGATGCGGTGGTCGGTCACACGATCTTGCGGGCCATTGTAGGTGCGAATCTTCTCACTGCGATAGCCATGGCCAATCTGGTTGCGGCGCTCGGCGCCAAGAGCCTCTTGCTGCTCGCGGAGCATCTTGTCGTAGAGACGGGCGCGGAGCACCTGAAGAGCTGCCTCGCGGTTCTGAATCTGCGATTTCTGATCCTGTGACTGCACGACAAGGCCCGTGGGAAGATGCGTGATGCGTACCGCAGAATCGGTGGTGTTGACGCACTGGCCACCAGGACCGCCAGCGCGGTACACGTCGATGCGCAGGTCCTCTGGCTTGATGTCAACCTCGACTTCATCTGCTTCGGGAAGAACCGCAACTGTCGCAGTGGAGGTCTGGATACGGCCCTGGCTCTCGGTCTTGGGCACACGCTGCACCCGGTGCACGCCGCTCTCGAATTTCATAGAGCTATACACTTTATCGCCGAGCATCTTGAATTCGATTTCCTTGAAACCGCCCATATCAGAAGGGGAGGAATCGATAACTTCGATTTTCCACTTGCGGCTCTCAGCATAGCGCTGGTACATCCTGAAGAGATCGCCTGCGAAGATTGCCGCCTCATCACCGCCAGCTCCCGCACGTATCTCGACGATGATGTCCTTTTCATCGTTGGGATCCTTGGGAAGAAGCATGAACTTGATGTCCTCTTCCAGGGGAGGAATCTGAGCTTCGAGCTCGCTGATTTCCTCCTGGGCGAGCTCCCTGATGTCAGGGTCGCTTTCAGTTTTCAGCTCTTCTTTTGCGCTTGCAAGCTGATCGTTTAAGGCAAT
>CADBRF010000245.1 GCA_902796975.1 uncultured Coriobacteriaceae bacterium | reverse complement strand
TGCCCGCGTCCTTGGTCGCCTGGCGCTGGGCATCGGTGAAGTAGGCGGGCACCGTAATGACGGCATCAGTGACCGGTTCGCCCAGATATGCCTCTGCATCGCGCTTGAGCTTGGCAAGGATCATGGCGCTGATCTCTTGCGGGGAGTATTTCTTGCGACCAATCTCGAAACGCTCATTCGACCCCATCTCGCGCTTGACGGAGACGATGGTGCGCTCAGGGTTCATGGCAGCCTGACGCTTGGCAACCTCCCCCACGAGACGCTGCCCGTCTTTGGTGAAGGCGACGACAGAAGGAGTAGTACGCGAACCTTCTGCGTTGGGGATAACCGTGGGGCGGCCACCCTCCATAACCGCGACGCAGGAATTGGTGGTGCCCAGATCAATGCCGATTAGCTTACTCATCGAACGCCTCCACGAAATGAGCTATGAGCGCTGCGGAAGTCGGCGTGCAGAGCTCGCCTTCCAAACGCGTCTTCTGGATGGGAATTTCGTATTTTTCGAGAATTGCCGCGGTTGCTGGAGCGGGGATATCGAGAATGCCATGGGAGCACTCGACCGTCCCGCTGCCCACCTGGACTGGCGTGGCCGTGATTTTCTCAGGCTTGGCTATCTCGAGCGCCGTGCAGATGGAGAGGATCTCCAGGCAAGTCGAGCCCTTGCCCACTTCGTGGAAATGGGTTTCCTCAACAGGAACCCCGTGCACCTTTGCTTCCGCCTCCGCGAGAATCGCGTAAACAGTCTTCGCCTCTTGCTTTGCCCAATCTGAAGCGATGGTCTTGTTGATTGCATCGCACACCTCGGCAAGGTTGTGGAGCTGAGCCTCTCGGGGAATGCTGACGTCGTTCATCTGAGCCGCAATGAGTGGACGCTCTGCATCTGGCGTGAGCGCGACAACGGGACCAAAAAACTCCCTGCGCGTAGCGGATTTGGAGAAATCAAAATGAAGCACGGAACCGGGCATGACAGTCGTCTCCTTTGCATAGATACCTGCACTTCGATAATACACGAAAGCAGCCCGCCTGATACGCGGATGGCCTCAGACCACTCGACCTGTGGGTAACCCGTTACCTCTTCTGCAGCATTGTCCTGCTTGTTATGGATGGCGTGCTCTGCCGCATTCCCATTTTCAACGCCTGCCATGTTTCAAATGTATTTCGCCGTGCCTGGTCTTTTTCTCTCCTCTTTTCGAGTAGACTGAACAACGCTTCAAGGAAATGTCACGAAAGGAGGCGGCATCGTGCGTATCACGCTCATCACTGGCGCATCAAGCGGATTAGGACGCGAGTACACGCGCCTTGCTGCCGAACAGGGAGATTTCGACCAGATTTGGGTGATTGCACGAAGGGATGATCGTCTGCGAGAGCTTGCCTCCTCGCTCGAAGCTGATATTCGCCCCGTGGCACTCGACCTCACCAAGCCAGACAATATCGAAGCGCTCAAAGCCCTCCTTTTGCAGGCGGCAGAGCTCGATGACGATTTCTGCATTGGCCTTTTGGTGAATGCCGCGGGCTTTGGCAAGTTCGGCACCTGCGACGACATGACGCAGGCGGAAGTCGACGCCATGATCGATCTCAACTGCCGAGCTCTCGTCGACCTTACCCAGCTAGCACTCCCCTACATGGCCAAAGGATCCCGCATCATACAGATTGCCTCGAGTGCGGCGTTCCAGCCCTTGCAGGGACTTGCCGTCTATGCTGCGAGCAAGTCTTTCGTGCTTTCCTACACGCGCGCCCTCCGCCGCGAACTGCCTCATCGCGGCATCTATGTGACCGCAGTCTGCCCTACCTGGGTCAAGACCGAGTTCATCAAGGTCGCACGTGACACGAAAAACGGAACCACGGTGCAACACCCCTGGCCGCAGATCAGCGCCGAGCGCGTCGCTCGCTGGTCGATGTTCGTAAACCGTTGCAACTATCCTGTTGCCACATGCGGCGTCATCGCCTTTCTCATGCGCGTGTTCTGCAAAGTGATACCTGCACCTGTGATCATGTGGATTTGGGAGGGTCTTCGACGCATCTAGCTCCTCGGGCGGGTGCTGGATAGCAATCTAGGGCTGTCCACGAGGGGATCATCACGCTACCCGCGGCAAGTGAGCACGCTTACCATGAAAGAACACATATTCTCTGACGGATTCAAAGCCGCTCTTCCCATCGTGGCGGGCTATATCGTGCTGGGGCTTCCCTGTGGCCTCCTCTGCCAACAGGTTGGCATGGACTGGCTTATGGTGCTTATCATGTCGTTTATCTTTTACTCCGGTGCGGGCCAGTACATGATTCCCAACATGCTGCTTGCCGGAAATCCGCTGCTCAGCATCGTGGCGAGCGTGACGCTCGTGAACTCTCGCCAAATGCTCTACGGAGCATCACTCTCGCGCTTCACTGAGAAGACGAGCGGAGCGCTGACCTTTCTCTTCGGCGCGACCGTCACCGACGAGAGTTTCGGCGTGAACCTCGCCCGCTTCATGGACGGAGATTGGACCGTCTCACGCGCCACAATCGTGAACCTCGTGAGCCAGACCTCCTGGGCGCTTTCCTGCATGGCAGGCACTCTTATCGGCTCGCTCGTGTCAGTTCCCACCGCCATCGCCTCGTTCGCCATGACCTCTATCTTCATCTGCCTGCTCTGCATGCAGAAGGTGAACGCTACCCACCTTCTGACGATTGCCGCATCCGTTGCCGGGGTCGTTCTCTGCAAGTGGATAGGCTTTTCCGGCCCTGCAATCCTCGTTGGGGCAATCGTTGGCGTTACCTGCGGCTATGTCTTTTCAAGCAGACATGATTGCAAGCAAGGCAAGCCTGCAGCTGAGGACGGTGATGAATCATGAGCTGGGAAACATGGGCCCTGATCGTGTTGCCATGCGCCTTGACCATCCTCATCTTCCGCGTTCTGCCCGTCTTCGCGCTCAAGGGGCGAACCCTTCCGGCAGGAGCCGTCCGCACACTGAACCTCATACCTGCTGCAGCATTCGCCGCCCTTATCGCAAACGACCTTCTCTCCCCCACCATGTTTGCTGCTGGATTCTGGGAAGGAATCATGCCCCTCATCGCAGCAGCAATTGTCTTTGCCGTGGGGTATAAGACCAAGTCATTGATCTGGTGTATCGTCGCCGGTGTGGGCGGCTACGCCCTGCTCACGCTTATCTGATTTGCTCCTCCGAGCAAAGACGGCTAGTTCTTATCAGGATGCGGGACAAGAAGCGTGAGCATACAGAGGACGACGCTTGCCACGCCGAGCACGGTGAAGATAGCGGGCAGGCCCACATTGTCGCCAATCATGCCTAGTAGCGGCGCGGTGATACCGCCAACGCTGACTGCGATGCCGAAGATAATGCCACTTGCCATGCCCACATGCTGGGGCATGAAGAGCTGGCCGAGCGTCGTAGTCGCCGGGTAGCCATAATCCATGCCGAATCCCATGAGCGCAACACAGATAACGCACACGATAGCG
>CADBRF010000244.1 GCA_902796975.1 uncultured Coriobacteriaceae bacterium | reverse complement strand
TGCCGTCCTCGTTGCTACGGCAGGCGCCATCCTCTCCATGAGCCTCGCTGGCGAGCTTACCGCCAAGAGACTCGAAGAGGAGACGGGGCACGTGGGCACGGGCAGCCTGCATATCGGCATCATCGACTGCCTCTCCCTGCTCGATGCGCCAGCCTACAGGGACAACGCGCGCATTGAGGTGGCGTAGGCGTCATGGCTCAACCGGAAATTGACTATACGCTCTACCTGGTCACCGACCGTGACCTCATGGCGTTGTCGACAATCGAGGAAACTGTCGAGAGGGCGATTGAGGGTGGGACGACGCTCGTTCAGCTCCGGGAAAAGCACATCGAAGATGAGGAATTCATCCGCATCGCGCGAAACGTGAAAGAAGTGTGCGACGCTCATCAGGTGCCGCTCATCATCAACGACAATGTCGAAGTGGCCCGTGTTGTGGACGCCGCCGGTGTCCATGTCGGCCAGGATGATATGCCTTGCCAGCAGGTGCGAGCCATTCTAGGTCCGGACAAAATCATCGGAGTCTCTGCCTCCACTTTCGAAGAGGCGGTTCAGGCCGAGCGCGACGGGGCAGACTATCTCGGCGTGGGAGCTATGTTTCCCACCTCGACCAAAGACGACGCCGACATCACTTCGGTTGATGATCTCAAGAAAATCCTTGCCACGGTGAAGATACCCAGCGTTCTCATAGGTGGGATCAACGCGAAGACCATTCCGCAGTTCAGGGAATACAAGCCGGCAGGGTATGCGGTTGTCTCGGCCATCATGGCAGCAGAGGACCCTGCTCGAGCGTCCCAAGAGTTGAGAAGTGTCATTGCAGGAGCTTAGCGAGGATGTCTCATTCATTTTTTGCCGGTGCGCAGACTTGCAAAAGCTCGCGTACCGGCTTATTTTTGCACCGTTATCTAAGAATAAGGCCGTGTCATTCGTCTTGAACCTTCAGGACGGAAGACGGAGTAGAGAGTGTGTACCATGCAAGGTGTTTGTCGTGTTGTCGCAGCAGGGTCGAGCGAAGGATTCAATCTCGCGCTGGCTCCAGGAGATTTCGTTATCGCTGCTGATGGGGGTTACCGCACCGCAATCGAAGCCGGAATCGAACCCGACCTTTTCGTGGGGGACTACGACTCCCTTTCCCCGGAGCTGGTCGATTCCATTTCGTGTGACCGTGTAGAGCTTCCTTGCGCAAAGGACAAAACTGACACGCTCGTAGCTCTCGAGGAAGGCATGAAGCGCGGCTATACCGAATTTCATATCCATGCAGCGCTCGGCGGTGATGTCGGCCATGAGATAGCCTGCGTCCAGTGCCTACATTACCTGCGCGAACAGGGCGCATTCGGTTTTCTACATGGCCATGGACAGACGGTCTTCATTCTCGATGAGAACAATGGCACATTCAAGCTGCACGAAGAGCCGGGCACGAGACTCTCGGTATTCTCGTTTGCCTCTGCCGCTGTGGGTGTGGAAGAACATGGAACTCAATGGGAGCTTTCAGGTGCAGTTCTCAAGCCGGGGGATTCTATTGGCGTGAGCAACAAGATCGTCGAAGACGAGGTGACGCTTTCTGTGGCGAGTGGTGCCTTGCTCGTCGTGGTGGGGTAGAGGTTGAGAATTGTCCACCGTTCGCCGATGTGGATTGCTCTTGCACCCGTTCCCGCCCGGATTCGACATCTTTTTCCAAACCGGCTCTTTCATAGCCTGCAGCACGCTGTTAAACTAGACGGGCTGTGCTTCTAATGGACACGGTAAATGACACATGCTCTGGGGAGCCGCCCCGCTAGTGGCCTATCAAGGTTGCGGGCAGCACGGCGAAGATCTGGGGCAGAGGATTAACGAAAACTGGAGGTATGCACGATTATGGCTACGACTGTCTCTATCAAGTCCCTTCTCGAGGCGGGTGTTCACTTCGGGCACCAGACCCGTCGCTGGAACCCCAAGATGAAGCCCTACATCTTTGGCAAGCGCAACGGCATCCATATCCTCGATCTCAAGAAGACCGTTTACGCAGTTGATGAGGCTTATTCCTTCCTCGCCGACCTCGGCGCTCATGGCAAGCAGGTGCTCTTCGTTGGCACCAAGAAGTAGGCTCAGGATCCCATCAAGGAGGCCGCAGAGCGCGCTGGCATGCCCTATGTCAACTATCGTTGGATGGGCGGCATGCTCACCAACTTCGCCACGATCCGCACGCGTGTTCAGCGCATGGAAGAGATCGAGGCCATGAAGGAAAATGGCACCTTCGAGGCATACACCAAGAAGGAGCAGGCTGGTCTCAACAAGGAGCTCAATAAGCTCCAGCTCGCACTTGGTGGCATCCGCGAGATGAACGGCCTTCCCGCGGCCCTCTTCGTTGTCGACACCAAGCATGAGGAGAACGCAGTCCGCGAGGCTCGTCGTCTGCACATCCCCATCGTCGGCCTCATCGACACCAACGCCGACCCTGATCTGATCGATTTCGGCATCCCCGCTAACGACGATGCCATCCGCTCCGTCCGTATGCTCTGCGACGTCGCTGCTGACGCGCTCATCTCCGGCCGTGAGGCTGTTGTCACCGCCGAGGAGATGGCTGCCGAGGCTGCTCCCGCTGAAGAGGCTGCTGCAGAGGCAACCGAGCCCGCAGCTGAGACCAAGGAGGTCACCGAATAATGGCAACTAAAATCACCGCTGCTATGGTCAAGGAACTGCGTGAGGCGACTGACGCAGGCATGATGGAGTGCAAGAAGGCACTTGTCGAGGCCGATGGCGACTTCGACAAGGCTGTCGACGTTCTCCGCACGCGTGGTCTGGCAAAGGCTGCTTCCAAGGCAGACCGTGCTACCAACGAGGGCTATGTCCAGGCTCTCATCAATGAGGACAACCCCAAGCTGGGCGCTGTGTGCCGTGTAAACTGCGAGACCGACTTTGTTGCGCTCACTGACAAGTTCCAGGGTGTCTGCGCCACGTTCACCAACGCTGTTGCCGCGAACGACCCGAAGGATATCGATGAGCTCCTC
>CADBRF010000243.1 GCA_902796975.1 uncultured Coriobacteriaceae bacterium | reverse complement strand
TTGTAGAGCTCGAGGATGGCGAGGAAGCTCACGACCACGTATTCCGGGTCATGATCATCGCCGAGCAGGTCTGCAAAGGTAGCCTTTTTCCGAATGTTGATAGTCCGGTAGATGCTCTCCAGGTGGCGTTCCATGGAGATGGGAACGGCGGCGACATGTTCTGCTTCAAGCAGGAAGGTCTCACGCCGAGCCGCAAGTCCCGCGCATATGACCGCGAGCTCGTGCAAGGTGACCTTCTCGAGATAGTCTGGCATGAGGCCCACGAATTCGGGGTCGATACCCGCTTCACGCGGATGCATCCGGCTCTCAGCTTCCAAGCGTGAGCCCAAGGCTGCAGCGGCGTTGCGGAACTGACGGTAAGCGAGCAGGCGCTCGATGAGGATTTCCCGCGTTTCCTCAGGCGAGAGGTTGGCAAACTCATCATCGAGCTCGTCTGTCTGTACGTCCTTGGGCAGAAGCGATGCCGCCTTTATTTGCAGCAAGGAGGAAGCAACAACAAGAAAATCGCTCGCGACGTCCAGGTCGAAATCAGTCATCCGCTCGACTTCAGCAAGGTACTGGCTGGTGATGGTGGAGATAGAGATGGCGCCGATATCCAGCTGCTGGCGCGAGACGAGCCGTAGCAGCAGGTCAAAGGGGCCTTCAAACCCATCGATGGAGACGCGGTATGCCACTTAGGCTCCTTTAGGGAAGCAGCAATGCTGCCAGATTGCCCGCAGTCGCCTGCAGGTAGATACCCAGTATATCCACATGGATGAAATACGGCAGGACGAAGATGAGCAAGAGCAGGATGAACATGGCATAGCGCTGGACCTGGTAGTAGATGCGCAAGCCCCTGTCAGTCAGGAAGAGCGCGATGATGGAGCTGCCATCGAGAGGCGGCAGCGGTATGAGGTTGAAGAAGGCGAGCGCGAGGTTGACTTCGCAAAAGACCACGCCAAAGTAGTAGATAATGACGGCAATAAAGGAGAGCGTCCCTGTGCTCACCATGCCGCCATAAAGGAAGTTGCCGAGCCACGCGATAGCAGCGCCGATAACCGCCATGCCGATATTGGCAGCAGGTCCGGCGAGCCCCACGAGAGCCTCGCCCAGGCGGATGTTCTTGAAATAGTTAGGGTTGTAAGGCACCGGCTTGGCGTAGCCAAAGATGAGCCCGACTCCACCCGTGAGCATGGAGCTCAAGATGAGGATGCCCGGCAGAACTACCGTTCCGAAGGGGTCCACATGGGCGAGCGGGTTGAGCGTGAGCCTGCCAGCCCGCTTGGCCGTTGGATCGCCCAGTTTATAGGCGGCATAGCCGTGGGCGCACTCGTGCAGCACGATGGCGGGGATGAAGGCAACCACCTGGATGATGGCAATGATGATGGTCATGCTGTTGAGGCCGGTCATTCTTGTGCTCCTGCTGCGTTCATCTCGACCTCTATCTTGGCTGAGAGCTCGAGCCATTCCGCCTCGTTATCGCTCACACGCTTCTTGAGTTCATTGTACTCGGTCATCGCTTCGGCAAAGCGGTTCTTATCAGCATAGAGGGTCTCGTCTGCCATGAGCGCGACGAGCTCTTTCTCGCGCTTGTCATCACGGTCCATCTGTTCTTCCAGGTCTGCGATGCGGGCGCGCTCCTTCTTCAGGGCACGGTAGATGCGGTTGCGGGCTTCTGCCTCCGCTCGTTTCTGCTCCTTGGTCTTGGGAGAAGACCCTTTGGTGTTGGCACCAAGCGCGCCCTTGGTCATCTTGTTAACCTTGATGACGGGCTTGGACGAATCGGCTGCCTGCTCCTCTGTCGTCTTCGCAACCGCTTTCTTGCTGCCGCCCATGGAGGCATCACGCCGGGAAAGCTTCAGATTTGCCTTCTCGGGTTCTGCAATCTCGTTGCCATAGGCATCTGCCTGACCGGACTTGTAGAGGAAGTAGTCGTAATCGCCCTTATAGTCGGTGACGGTGCCATCCTCAATATAGATGATGTGGTTGGCGACGGCGCGGATGAGATGACGGTCGTGGCTGATGAGCACAATCGACCCCGTGAAGGCCTGCAGCGCCTGTTCCAGCACGTCAACCGAGGTGATGTCCAGGTGGTTAGTGGGCTCGTCCAGGCAGAGGAGCGGCTTGGGTTCTACGAGCATCTTCGCCAGAGCAAGGCGTGCCTTCTCACCGCCCGAGAGCACGGAGACCTTTTTCTCCACATCATCCCCGTGAAAGAGGAAGGCGCCGAGCAGGGTGCGCACCTGCGTCTGCGTCCAGCCGGGCGCAACGCCGTCTAGCTCCTGGAAGACCGAATTGCGGAGGTTGAGCTCCTCGAGCTGGTGCTGGGCGAAATAGGAGACATCCACATGGGCGCCGAGCTTGATAGTGCCTGCGTCTGGCTTGAGGGCGCCGGCGATCATCTTGAGCAGGGTCGACTTGCCCGAGCCGTTGGGACCGACGAGGGCAATCTTCTCGCCACGCCAGATATCAAGGTTGAGGCCATCGTAGACGTGCTTGTCTCCATAGTGTTTGACGATGCCCTCGAGGTGCATGACGTTATCGCCCGTGCGCTCCGGCTGCGGGAACTTGAAGACGACTTTCTTCTTCTCCTCGGGAATCTCGATGCGCTGGATTTTCTCCAGCTTTTTTACACGGTCCTGCACCTGGCGAGCCTTAGTGGCCTTGTAACGGAACTTCTCGATGAAGGCCTCGAGGTGAGCGATTTCCTTATCCTGGGCTTCCTTCATCGCGATGAGCTGTTCGCGGCGTTCCTTGCGCTGACGCTCGTAATCGTCGTAAGTGCCCGTGTAGTGTTCCAGCTTGCCGTTGGAAATCTCCAGCACGTGGTTGACCATGGCGTTCATAAAAGCACGGTCGTGGCTCACGACGAGCACTGCGCCCTGATAGCTCTTGAGGAAGTTTTCCAACCAGCGCACGCTCTCCAGATCGAGGTGGTTGGTCGGCTCGTCCAGAAGGAGGACTTCCGGCTGGCGGAGCAGGAGCTTGGCAAGCGAAATGCGCATCTGCCAACCACCCGAGAACTCATCGGTAGACCGGTTCATGTCTTCCTCGTGGAAGCCGAGGCCGAAGAGGACGCGATGAGCCTTGGACTCTACGTCGTAGCCGCCACGCGCCTCGAAGCGCGTCCGGAGACGCCCGTATTCCTCGAGAAGCTGAGAGGATTCGCCGCCTTTGGCATGCTCGAGCTGCTGCTCGATCACAGCCAGACGCTCCCCCATCTGAGCCACGTCGGCAACTGAGGTCATGACCTCCTGCAAGACGCTCTGACCCACCATCTCGATAGACTCCTGCTCGAGGTAGCCAGGACGAACGTTCTTGGCATAGGTGACGGTGCCGGAATCGGGAGAATCGAGCCCGGCAATGATATTCATGAGTGTTGTCTTACCAGCGCCATTGGGCCCGACGAGCGCATAGCGCCCCCGGTCTTCGATACGGAATGACGCGTTTTCAAAGAGCGTCCGCGAGCCGTATGACTTGGTGACTTTGTCTACGTTAATAACCATGGCGCTCATTGTACGTGAGATTTCGTGCCATGCAGGAAACATACAGAGAACGGACAGGTTTTTCGGTACGCGGAAACACCGCCCGCCGGACTGTCGCTGCGGGCTGCGTGTGGTGAACAGCGTGGTGAGCGGCGCAGATGCAATTTATGGGTTGCATTTGCCCCAACTATGCTACAATGCTTGCTCGCATGGGCGTTTAGCTCAGCGGGAGAGCGCTGCCTTCACACGGCAGAGGTCACTGGTTCGAAACCAGTAACGCCCACCATGCAAAACCCCAGCTCAAGCGCTTATTGGCGTTTGGGCTTTTTTCTTGCCCATGGGGTTTATTCGCTACGCGTTCGCTACGCGTGCGTCTACTCGCGCTCCCGAACTTTTCAGTTGCTCAAATACAATCGTTTGTTCAACCTATTTCACTCGAACCCATCGATTCTCATCCCGTTAGGGCATAGAGACCACATCTCTGTAGATCCAGAGGGCATGAAGCGGGTGGGTTTGCAACCCGCTGCAGAGATAGTCATGTTATGCCCTGTCATTCAGGCGAAGCAGTGACTTCAGAGGGCACGAAAGGCACATGTCTGCAGCCGGAGAGGGCATGAAGCGGGTAGGTTTGCATCCGGATGCAAAGATGGACCGGTTATGCCCTGCCTCTCGGGCGAAGTAGCGGCTTCAGAGGGCACGAAGCTGGGAGGGTTGCAGCCGCGGAGGGCATGAAGCCG
>CADBRF010000242.1 GCA_902796975.1 uncultured Coriobacteriaceae bacterium | reverse complement strand
TATCAGCGGAAACGATCGATAATGCGTTTGAAGAAATTGACGATGCGCGGGTTGCCGTCACGGTATTGCCCGTAGGCAACGCCGGCAACAATGAAAATGGCGAAGAGAAGTGTGCGCCAGAAGCCGATGCAGAGCAGGGCCAGCGCCACGATAAAGCCGACAATCGCATAGGCGACCGTGTGGCTATTTGAACCGTAGTAGGTATTCCAGCGGGTCTTCGCCCTGTTCCAGACAGACTTTGCGCGGCTTCCTACTTCGCCGGTCTTGTTCCAGCCAGGCTCAGGTGCATGTACTGACGGAGCAGCGGACTCTTTCTTCTCCCCCGCCTCAGAACTGGAAGCGCCCACGATATGAGGCTTGTTCGGCTTGTTTTCTTCAGTCATCACAAACGCGCTCCCTCGGTTTTCTCTGCAGGTTCTTCGTCCGCCAGCGCCACGGTTTTCTGGTCAGCGTCGACAGCGGCTTCTTCAGGCGTTTCAGGTTCGGCAGTCCCAGCCTGTTCAGGTTCCAGTTTTTCCTCTGCCGGCTTATCACCTGTGCCATAGTATTCGGCCGCAGTGTCAAACGAATGCATATCCTTCTCCGGCGTCTCGGTTACCTCGTCGTAGGTGGGTTCTGACCCGCGGCGGAGCTTGAACGAGACCTCGCTCACCGTAACACCCGTGAACTTCTCGACTGCTTCCTTGACCTCGCCTTGCATTTCAGCAGCGACATCTGACAGGTTGGAGACATTGCCAACCGAAGCCTTCACAGCGAGGCGAATGGTGGCATCGTTGCCGTTGCGAGCGCGCACATCGGTCTTGATGTGGTCGATGCCCGCGTGGCTGTTGACGATAACACGCACCACCGAAACAATCGCGTTGCTCTCGATTTCGCAGGTGCCATGGTCGTTCTTCAGCTTGACCGTCTTATTCGCAGACCGTCCGAAAACCGCGCGGAGCAAGATAACCACCAGCCCTATCACGAGAACGAGTAGGCAGACTAGGAGGACGTAAGGCATGTTTGCAGCCCCGATGAGCCCAAGGAGGAAGTCTGCGATAAAGCTCGTGGCGCTGAAGTAGCCACAGGCGAGATAGACAATCGCAAACGCAGACAAGAGCACGTACAAGATGAGAATCAGTCGCTTGAATCCATTCATCGCTTCGTCCCTCGAACTTCGGCACACGAATTTACATACCCAGATAATACTATCGCAACACGAAAAGGGCAGGCAAACGTCAAACGTTTACCCGCCCGTAACCCTGTTCGCGATCTGCCTGTCGTCGATTCTTTCTACTTGCCAATCGCCGAGATATCGTAGGGCGTTGCCTGGTAGACGTAGTAGTTCAGCCAGTTGGTAAAGAGCAGCTGGGCAGTTGAGCGCCAGTTGCAGATGGGTGTCTGCGTTGGGTCGTCGTTGGGGTAGTAATGGCTTGGGATGGGCGGATTGAGACCCTTGTCGCAATCGCGCTTGTACTCCTCGCCAAGAGTGTTGCGGTCGTACTCGCCATGGCCAAAGACAAAGAAGTTCCGGCTGTCCTTGCTCTTGGCAATCGCCAAGCCGGCCTCATCAGAACAGGCAATGACCTCGAGGTCTGGATGAGCTTCGACATCCGCGATATCGACCGTCGTGTAGCGCGAGTGCGGCATGTAGAAAACATCGTCGAGACCGCGCACGAGCGGCGAGGTATGCTTGACGACCTCGTGGGCATAGACCCCAGAAAGCTTCTCCGGCAGTTCGTGCTTCTGGACGCCATAGTGGAAATACATGCCCGCCTGCGCTCCCCAGCAGATATGGTAGGTGGAGAAGACGTTGTGCGAGGCCCAGTCCATGACCTCGCAAAGCTCATCCCAATAATCTACTTCCTCAAACTCCATACGCTCCACCGGAGCTCCCGTGATGATTAGCCCATCGAAGCGACGGTCCTTTATCTCATCGAAAGTGCGGTAGAAGGATTCGAGATGCTGGGCAGATGTATGGGTCGCGTCATGCGATGCCATGCGGAGCAAGTCGACTTCAATCTGGAGCGGCGTATTGGCAAGCTTGCGGAGAATCTGCGTTTCCGTGGCAATCTTGGTAGGCATGAGGTTGAGCAGAAGAACGTGAAGCGGACGGATATCCTGGTGCATTGCCCGGTACTCCGTCATCACGAAGATGTTCTCGTTTTCGAGAACACTTGTCGCAGGTAAAGCATCAGGAATACGAATAGGCATTGCAGCTCCTTAGTCTCGAATAGATTCCCGCAAATCCTACCAAACTCGTACCAAATTGGGTTCGCGCGAGCAGTGATGTCACGGATTCGTCACTTCTATAGCTCCGTGAACCTCGGTTGACCACATACGGCTACCACACCATATATTCGGGAGCAGCCGGTCACACGCTCGGAACAGAATTGTGGAAACGTAAATCTGTTCGCTGGATACAATGCAAAAACAGGTGTTCAAGACACCTGAATTCATTCCTACCAAGGAGGTTTGTGGAGATGAAGAACTACTTCGATTTATCGGGACAGGTCGCCCTTGTGACCGGATGTTCCACCGGCCTT
>CADBRF010000241.1 GCA_902796975.1 uncultured Coriobacteriaceae bacterium | reverse complement strand
TCATAGGCCCAGAAGGAGGCCTCTCTGCTCACGAGGTCAACGCCATTAAGGACCTCGGGGATTTCGTCAAGGTCGTAACACTGGGCAAACTCATTCTTCGCACAGAGACTGCGGGCACCGTTGCAACAGCTCTGTGCATGTACGAGCTCGGCAGTCTGGGCAATCATAAGTAGACTGGCACACGCTACGTATTGTTCGTTGGGATATAAAGCCTGGCAAGGCGCACAATGCCCTGCCAGGCTTTCCTTTCATGCAGAGAGATTTGAAATGGCCTCATTCGCAATAACAACACTCGGCTGCAAGGTCAATCGGGCCGAATCCGACCGCATCGCAGCACAGCTCATCGCGCGCGGCTGGGTCTTGAAAAGTCAGCCACGTGATGCAGACTTGGCTATTGTCAACACGTGCACAGTTACGGGCGAGGCAGAGCATAAAAATCGCAAGGTCATCCGCCAGCTCCTCAAAGAAACGCCAGGGCCGGTACTCGTAACAGGTTGCGCCATCAATATCGCGCCAGACCACTATCGAGATCTCGATGACCGCGTTGTCGTTGAATGCAACAAAGAGAGCATATCGGCGCGCGCGAATCAGCTCATCAAAACGCCTCACGAAGACCATTCAAGTGCTCCTGATGAAAAAACCATAGATACGCTCAGGACGAGCAAGCATTTCAGAACGAGAGTCGATATCAAAGTCCAAGACGGTTGCGGTCACGCCTGCACCTACTGCATCGTGCACACTGCGCGCGGGCTTCCGCGTTCAAAACCACTCGACCGCGTTATAGAAGAGGTAGGAGACCTCGCATCTGGAGCAGCAGAGCTGGTCTTGGTTGGCATAGACCTTGCCGCCTATCACGACCCGAACACCGGAGCGGACCTCGCCGGTCTCATTTCCGCTATTGAGGAGCGCACAGATGTCGGACGCATCCGCATTTCCTCCGTCGAGCCCCAGAGCCTTACTCCATCGCTCATCGATCTTCTTGCCGCCTCCGATGGCAGGCTTTGCCGGCACCTGCATATCTGCCTTCAATCGGGCAGCAACAAGGTCCTACGGGAAATGGGGCGAGCCTATACGGCTGAGGAGTTTCTTGCCTATACTGATGCCCTTCGAAAGAAGGTGCCTGGAATCGCCCTCTCTACAGATGTCATCGTGGGTTTTCCGGGAGAGACGGAAGGAGATTTCCAGGAAACCTGCGCCGTCGTCAGCCGTGCGAAGTTCATGAGACTTCATGTGTTTCGTTACTCAAAGCGCCCTGGAACTCCAGCAGCAGTTCGTGAAGACCAAATTGACCCCAAGATAGCTACTCGCCGTGCTCATGAGCTTCGAGAACTTGGCAAAAAGCTAGCACGGGAAGACATGCGGGCTCGGATAGGCACCGTGGAGCAAGTCGTGGTCGAACGCACCGGCTTTGGGACAAGCGAAAGCTATCATGCCGTCCAGGTTCCAGAGGGCATTGAGCCGGGTAGTATGGTTGCTCTTCAGCTGGCAGATATGGACAGCTCGCGTAACTGTTTTATCGGAGAAATCGCCTCATAGAGAAATTGCGCAATTTCTCTATATACTACAGGTATATAGTTTTGTGAATTGTTCGGCAAATACTTTACATTTGTACCATTTATCAAAAACTAGTATGGAGCCATTGGTTTTCGATGGTACATTATGATTTCGTTTAGATTATGCAGAAACATCTGCAAGGTGGCGCATTAGCAGGGAATAGTGAATGGCAGCCTAATCACAGGGTTTACGGCAATAGTTGACGAAACATTCGTCCACGCTGCTTTTGACTGCCTAGTGGTAGTGCTCACGAACTTCCATAAACGCCAGAAAAACATCACATGGGTAGAGGCCACACCCGATTTAACCTATAAGGACCTCGTCAACACTCACGATATTGATCGGATTGTCTACATTTCTCCCACCCTCAGCCTCACCGAGACCAATTCGTGGAACATCGGAGACCTGCTGACCTGCCTTGAGAGCATAAAGAACTTCCCAGAAACCAAGTTCGCCTATATCGGTTCCAATCGCGTGTTGCAAGACAGGGCGGATAGTCAGAAAGTGGCTTGTGAATCCATGGAGAACCTCTGCGGGTTCTTTCG
>CADBRF010000240.1 GCA_902796975.1 uncultured Coriobacteriaceae bacterium | reverse complement strand
TAGATGCGTCAAGCACGTTTACGCGCGCAATCGTCCCATAGAACTCCCGCTCTTCAGGGGTGACGAGGCTGAGCGTTCCCTCGTCGACGCGGGTGAAGACATCTTCACCTGGCATGGGCTTGGCGATGAAATAGCCCTGCCCGAGCGAGCATCCTGCCCCCTTGAGCATCTCCAGTTCGTCATTGGTCTCCACGCCCTCCATCAGGGGCGTCATGCTCAGCCGTTTGCTCATATCGATGATGTCAGTGAGGATGACTGGGCTCTTCTCGTTTGCGTGCCGCAAGAACATCATATCGATCTTGAGGATGTCAAAATCGAAGTTCTGGAGCGTGTTGAAGGAGGAGTATCCGCTTCCAAAATCGTCGAGGTAGACCCGGTGGCCATGCTCATGGAAGCGATCGATGCATTCTTGGATGAGTGCTTCGTTATTCAACAAAGCAGTTTCGGTAATTTCAATGGAAATGTCCTGCGGTTCGAGCCCATATTCGTTGATGGTTTTCTCGATGGATTCTACGAGGCCTTTCTCATTCAAGTCGGAACGGGAAAGGTTGATTGAAACGGGCACGAAAGGCAGGTTGCGGCGCTTACGCTGTCCAAGCGTCCTGCAGACCATACGCAGCACTTCCAGATCAAGCTGATAGGAAAGGTGGTGGTCTTCCAGCACGGGAATGAAGGTGCTCGGTGGAATAAAGCCCTGTTCTGGGTCATTCCAGCGCACGAGAGCCTCCATGCTCGTGATTTTGTCGTTGAACATGCCAAGGATTGGCTGAAGGAAAACGGTGATATTGCCCTCCGCCAAAGCCTTTCGCCAGTTGGATAGGACGTAGTCGCGCTGGTTGTAGTAGCTCTCTATTTGCGAGTCGTACTGGCTTTCGGAGAGGCTTCGGTCATCCTGGATGTAGTCGGCGGCGAGGCGTGCCTTGTCTATTGCCGAGCTCAGCGGTTCAGCGGGAGCGGTGTAGGTGTGGACTCCCACATTGATGCTTTCGCTGCCATTCTTGGTGAAGAAATCTAGAGCCTCTTTCACCTTCTGGATTCGTTTGCCTAGGTCTTCGCAAGTGGTGACTGCAACGAAATGGTCATCGGTATAGCGGGCGACCAGGCTGTCTCCGAAATGACTTTGAATTGTCTGTCCAACATGTTTAAGCAGTTCATCGCCTCGATGATACCCATAACGCTGATTGTAGGCGCGCATACCACGGATATTGAAGAACAGCACCCTTGGCTTGTTGCCGTTGTCGAAGGCGTCTCGCAGATGACCAGGTGCAAAGAGATAGAGGTAGGAGACATCGGGTAGACCCGTAACCGAGTCGAGCAAGCTTGTCTGGTCCTGCTTCTGAAAATAGCTTGAATAGATTTCTGTTGCATTCCCTGCAGCTTCGGAGAGATTGGTGTAGGTGACGAAAAAGCAAGGGGTGCCATCGGGCATGAACTGCCGATACTGCCTGAAGAGAACAGGTTGATAGGCTCCATCCACCTCAAGTCGCGCAACAACTGTCTGCTGCGAGCTTTCTCCAATTCTTGTGGCGGCATCCATAAGCCGGGCGGAATCCTCGGGGTGGACTTTCTTGTAGCTCCTGTTAGACAAGTAACGAATGAGGTCTTCGCGCTCGAGAGAGAAGAGACGGCATGCCCCGTCGGAGACGAGCACGGCGCAGTAGGAATCGCCGTCTTGTACGAGCACACTCAGGGCGATTGGCAGCTTTTCAAGCTCTTGCCGCGCCGCAGGCGGAAAACCAAGCAGAGGAGGAACCGGAGCTCCAGCGGGTTGCTGCAGGCGAGACCGGTCTTCTCTGACCAGGTCACATTGGTCGAGGACATGGTCAATTCGCTCTACTTCAAGGTCTGTGTAATGGAGCACGATAATCCGGGTCTCGTCAACTTGGGTGGACCGCCCTAGAACCAGCACCTTGTGGTAGCCGCGCTCAGTTCTCAGGTGATGGACAACGAGACCTGAGGGATGAGTTTCCATATGGCTGAGAAAATCATGTACACGCGCGTTGTCGGCAGGGAGGACCCGGCTAAGCGTCTTGCTCTCTAGATAACGGCTTGCTTCTTTGCGCCCAATGCCAAGAAGTTCGCAAAATCCATTGGAGACGGCGGCGAGTTTGCGTTTTCCCTCGAACATGCGGTACACCACAATGGGAAAATCGGAAATTTCAAAGGTTCTCCGCATCTCGCGCGTGATGGCAACCTGCGGGAGCGCCTTGCCAAAATCGCCCTGATAGGCCTCCTCGTAGATGGTTACCTGGTTGCCTCCGTGCTGTTTGGAGTGATAGAGGGCGCGGTCGGCATTCGTGAAATAGCCACCGGATTCATCGATTTTGGCAGTGCGGTCGAGCGTGGAGATGCCGCCGCTCAAGGTGACATCAAGAGAGGAGAGGAGCTCGTTTTCTGCTAGATGTTCACAAACCTTTTTAAGCAGCTCTTTTGCCTGAGGCTGGGTAAGGCTCACGCTCGCGCCAAAAAATTCGTCTCCGCCCATTCTGCCGAAAATGGTCTCCTCGCTCGCATGGTCTTTGAGAGAAGCGGCAATGGCAATGAGTACCTTATCGCCTACCGCATGGCCGTGCACGTCATTGATGCTCTTGAAGCCATCAATATCGAACATCATGAGTGTCATCGTCTGACCTATGGGGAGCTCATGCAGGTTCTGGCTTACCCACCGAGTTACTGCGCGACGATTGGGAATGAGCGTGAGGCTATCGGTACCGGATTCATGCTGAAGCTCAACTGTGGATTGGGCTAGAAGGCTGACCAGCATGCGGTCGAGCCGAGCAGTGTCGCTCGATGAACTCAAGGTCTCAAGGCCTGGGTCCTCTATGACTGTGTGCGAGTCTTGCGCAGGACCTTCGCGAAAACCCGCAACCACAGAGGTACTGTTGCACACGACCCCCTGACCATTGACGCGCATGATTTCGCCGAAGCCGCTCACAGAGCAGAGCGTGGGGGCAACGTGGCGGAAGTAGCCAATCTCGCGGTCTGCCAGCTCGGAGCCCAGGAAGATACGGCGATTTTGACAGAAGATTCCGATAAGCCCCTGCGCTTGGAATTCCGCGAACTCATTTGCAAGAGCGAGTGACTGAGCGAGGAGGTCTTCCTTTCGAGCGTAGGCGAGCGAGACCTTTCTGCCCACCGGGTTTTCGGCCCCGTAGTAGAACCCCCCGCGCTCATCTGCAACGGGAATGCGGGCGTTGAGTTTTTCTCCGGCGGATAGCACGAGGGGAAAGGTGCAGCAATCCGCGTAATCGGGATTGGATGGGTCCATGCGGAGGTAACGGGTGTAGAGGTCGAGCGGGCGTCTGCCGTCGATAGCGGAAACAAAGCCGTCATCTGTGCCGGCAGTGACGTAGAACGTCTTTCCCACGGGCTTCCAGCCAAAGGAGGAATTGACGTGCATGTGGAGGTCTTCGCCGTTAAAGGCCACAGCAACGAAGCCCGCGGAAAAAAGCCTGTCTCCCGTAATGGCGAAGATGTTTTCGAAATCGTTGGATTCCCACATGCCAGCGAGTGTGCCGAACACGGGGATATGGTTGTATTCCGGCGAAGTTTGGGCAAGGAATTCATCGGCGTTAACATCAATGCCACTAGAAACGAGGAAAACGCCGCGAGCGTTGGAGATGGTCGCAAGGTCTTCATTAAAGCGGACGCCTGCTTGAACGGACGTCAATATCGAGCAGTCATATGAGAGCACGGTGAAGGAACTGGTCTCGAAGGTGAGCACGGACAAATCAAGGCCCTTTGAAATCTTGAGGC
>CADBRF010000239.1 GCA_902796975.1 uncultured Coriobacteriaceae bacterium | reverse complement strand
GAAGCCACAGGCTTCGTCAGCAATGTAGGTCTTGACGTTGTCCGCGTTGAAAGAGAGCCAGTCCAGGTCCGTCTGCTTATCTTCGATAGCCTTGGCGTATGCGCCGACCCCCATGTTGTCGAGGAATTTGCTCCGGTAATCCTTGCCCTTAATCGAGCAGATGATGCTGGCAATCTTGTTGCCCGCATTGGATGTTGCAGGAGCCACATGCCCCGTGCCGCAGATGATGGCTCCAGCAAGACCCTCGCCATGGCGGGTGATATATGCGCGGGCGATATAGCTTCCCAGCGAATGTCCGAAGAGAAAATAAGGTGTTCCTTCGGGGAACTGGGGCGCAACAAGCTGACGAACCCTGTTCACATCGGCGATGAGGATTGCCTTGCCCTCCTTTGCGGGAAGACAGCCCCACTTGTCTTTGCTCGAGACGGAGGAACCATGGCCAAGATGGTTGTGACCGCAGACCACGTAGCCATGTTCCACAAGCAGGTTGGCGAATCCATCGTAGCGCTCGATGTGTTCAGCCATGCCATGAGCTATCTGGACAATGCCCTTAGGGGCAGAGTTCTCCTGGTCGCGCCAAATATAGCCATGGATTGTCGTTTCGCCATCTGCACTGGTAAATGACAAGGGCTCGCGGATGATGTTTTCAGCCATTGCAGCACCTTTCTATATATGTATCTTGCTGGTGAAATAATACCGGTATTTTGGCGCTCTGCAGACGGAACCCTAAAATTGTCAGAGCCGACCCAGTCCTGATAAAGTCAGAAAACCAGATCGTCTCGTCTCTTGCAAATCTATGATGGCTCTGAAGTGTCCTCACGTCTCTCCGCTTCCAGTTCGGAAGCCGTCGGCAGAAGAAGCGGGCAGATGAGGGCGGTGTAGAGAACGAGCCAGAGGATAGAAACACAGAAACCTGCGAGCACATCGGAGGCGTAATGCACGCCCAGATAGATCCTGCTCACACCCATCATCACGATGATGAGGGAGAAGGCAATGCTCCAAACCCATTTCTGCAGGTTATCGCGTTCGTAATGCCAGATAAGGTAGACGAAAAAGCCGAAAAACGCCATCGCCAGCATGGAATGACCCGAAGGGAAGCTGTAGCCCGTCTCCGCGACCAGCGCGATATCCGCCGGGCGTGGGCGCTGGACGAGGCTCTTGAGAAGGAGGTTGAGCCCGATGGTGCAGACAAAGTTGAGAACCATGGCAAAGCCCACACGCCTGCCCGGAGCGAAAGCCGCGGCAACCATCCAGATGACGAGGAGCGAAACGGGCGTGGCGATTGCCGTGAAGGCCTCCATGAGAGGCGTGATGGCATCCGAGCGCATGCCGAGGACAAAGAAGGAGTAGGCAGCGGCGTCGAGCTTCATCGCCTCACCTTCCAGAACATCTTCAAGAAGCGCGAGGAAGACAAAACCCGCAATCACCGCGAGAATGAGGCGGATGTTCTTGCGGACGAGTGCCACAAATCCGCGCCCAGTCCGCTTCACTTCCTCATGTACTCGCGTCTGTCCTTTTGCCATAGCGAAAAACAGCCTCCGTTCGCTTTCCCGGTGCAAAACGCGCCGCATGGTGCTTATGACCAGGCGGCGCGCAGATAGCAAACTTTGCGAGTGGTGAGCTAGTAGACCATGCCCATGGCCTCGCGGACCTCATCGAGTGTTGCATTTGCAATTTCATTGGCACGGCGGTTGCCCTCGTGAATCACGTCTTTGACGTAATCCATATCATTGACGAGCTCCTCGCGGCGCTCGCGGATGGGTGCCAGGTAGGTGTTCACTGCCTCTGTGACAAATGCCTTAAGGGCTCCGCCGCCGCCATTGCCAATCTCAGCCGCAATATCCTGCTCGGTGCGGCCGCTGCAGAGCGCACCGGTGGTGAGCAGGGCAGAGACGCCGGGGCGGTTCTCGCGGTCAAAGGTGATGTTGCGGTCAGAATCCGTGGGAGATTTCTTGATGATCTTGGCCGTTTCCTGAGCGGTCATAGAGAGCGAGATGCCGTTGTGGTAACTCTTAGACATCTTGCGGCCATCCAG
>CADBRF010000238.1 GCA_902796975.1 uncultured Coriobacteriaceae bacterium | reverse complement strand
TGGGATGGTGGGCGTAGTCGTCGACGATAGTGACGCCGTCAACTTCTGCAACCAGCTCAAAGCGACGATGCACGCCGGAAAATGCAGAGAGCGCATCGGCGGCGGCATCCATATCGAAACCAAGCGCCCACATCACGGCAAGCACACCCGTCGCGTTGGAGATGTTGTGCTTGCCTGGGTTATGTTTGATTGCGGAAGTGACCTCGGTGCCATCGGGGAAAGCCACCGTAAACTCATAGCCGATTCCCACACGCTTGCCAATGGTGAAGAGCACATCTGCCTGGGCAACGCCTGCCTCGCCATAGGTAATGACGCGCTTTCCCGTGGAACGCGCGGTTTCGACCAGGCGGGGATTATCCGCGCACACAACTGCCGCACCCTCGTCAGGAACCAGCGACATGAAATCGCGGAACGCCTCGTAGATGGCATCGAGCGTACCGTAGTGGTCGAGGTGGTCAGGCTCAATATTGGTGACGAGCGCAATATACGGAGAAAGATGCACAAAAGAGCCATCGGATTCATCAGCCTCGACGATGTAGTACTCGCCCGTGCCGTTCTTCGCGTTGGTGCCATAGCCGCCAACCGTGCCACCGATGAGGAAGCTCGGATCGAGCCCCATGCCGTCAACTGCAGTGGCAAGCATGGAAGAGGAAGTGGTCTTGCCATGCGTGCCCGCGCAGGCGAGCGTCTTGCGGCCTTCACCCAGCGCAGCGAGCATCTGGGACCTGTGCCAGACGGCAATACCACGGCGACGCGCCTCGACGAGCTCGGGGTTCTTCTCGGGAATTGCCGAGGAGATGACAACGACGTCGACGTCTTCTGCCACATGGGAGCTATCGTGGCCGATATAGACGGTGATGCCAGCCTCCTCCAGGGCAGCTGTAGTGCGCGATGCCCGCATATCGGAACCGGACACCTTCATGCCACGCGCACGCGCGACGAGCGCGATGCCAGACATGCCAACGCCGCCAATACCGATGAAATGAATGCTCTTCACATCACTCATGGTCTTTCTCCATTCCAGATTGGATTGCCAGGTCGGCAAGTTTCTTACGCGCATTGGAGCCGGAGAGGCTCTTGCTAGCGGCAGACATGGTAGCACGCCTGTCGGCATCGCCCACAAGCTCCATAACAAGTTCGGAAAACGCAGGGGAATCAAGATCTTCATCCGCCACAAGCTCCGCTGCTCCGACGCTTACACATGCCTGGGCATTGTGCGTCTGATGGTCACCGCGTGCGTGCGGATAGGGCACGAGCACCGCTGGGATGCCGAGCGTCATGATTTCTGCCAGAGAAGAGGCTCCAGCACGCGAGACCACGAGATCGCTTGCAGCCAGGCAGTCCCCCATATTGTCGATGTACTCGAAGACTTTCCAGCGTTCCTGCTGCTCTGGGGTGAGCGCCAACGCGTCCACGACCTCCTGGTAGTCTGCAGAGCCAGCGGATTGGACAATGTATAGGTCTGGTACGGAGAGCAGCTGATCTTTCATGGCGACAAGGGCGCTGTTGAGATGCTGGGCTCCAAGGCTGCCACCCGTCACCAGCAACATCGTCGCGCTTTCGGGGACGTTCAAGAACTCCCGCCCCTTCTCGCGCGAGCATGTCTCGAAAGACCTGCGCACGGGGTTGCCAATGACCACGGGGGTGTGGAGCGCCTCGAAGTGCTTGGCGGATTCCTCGTAGGTGATGGCGGTAACGTCCGCCTTCTTGGCGAGATAGACATTCGCCATGCCCGGAACAGAATTCTGCTCGTGAATGAGGAGCGGGACACCCAGTTCGAGGGCGGCTCTGCCAACAGGGACAGAAACATAGGCCCCAAAGCCGAGCACGGCATCTGGGCGCCTCTCCTTGAACATCTGCTTCATCTGGCGCGTTGCCTTGAGGATCTTGGTGCCGGAGCTCACCAGAGTGAGAGGGTGCGCTTTATCGAAACCAGCTACCTCCAGACCCACGAACTCGAACCCGGCCTCGGTCGCAAGGCGAGACTCGATATGGTTGGGCGTGCCGACGAAGGTGATATCATGCCCGCGACTCCGCAGCTCATCAGCTACAGCGAGCGCAGGATTTACATGGCCAGCGGTGCCACCGGCGGATACGACAAAATACAAGCTCGGGCTCCCTTTCTAGTGCGACCCTTCTTTCTGGGAAGGTGTCGCATAAGTGTGCGCTAAGCTTTATATACTACCGCGTTGTGTCCCGTTTGGAACCCCGGTTCCTCCTAGACGAACCACGAGAGCCGGAAGAAGCACCACGGGATGACCGGTTGCCACTCTGCCACGAAGAGCTTCTCCTCATTTCACGGCGATACACCGACACGCCCTCATCGGTTCTCCCACGCCGCGTGCTGCTCTGTTCCTGCCTCGTCTGCCGATAGGAGCCCGTTTTCGGGTTTCGACTTCTGCTGGAGGACGATTGCCCATACCGAGAACCATGCCCTTCGCCTTGAAGCGAACGGTTTGAATAGCGGTGGCTACGTTGCCCAGTGGAAGTGCTATGGCGTTGCGAACGGTTTGAGTCCCGTCCCGTATTGGAAAGCGCGCTGGTATGCCCGTGACGCCTGGATTCGGACCCATCTTGTACTGCCCGCGTGCCTCGATTGCGCAAACTGAAACGCTCCTCCTGCAGCCTGTCGCCGGCACTTCTTCCACCTCGGGAATAGCGCCCCTCATGCAACCTTCCAGAACGTACAGGCACCTCAGAACGGTTTCTCCCCACCCGTCCAGACGCCGTGCCCTCATCACCCGCGTATCGGGAGGAAGAGCCACGGGAACGATGTGATGAACCACTGCCCTTGTGTGCAGCCTTTCCCTCGCTCTCTTTCCTGTGCGAACCCAGGTAGATGACGTTACCTATTCTCTCGGCTACATTGCCCCTGCTCTGGTCTTTCTCCACTTTATTAACAGGTTTTTCAGAGCTGTCTATGACGACGAAGCTCTTGCGGCGACGCTCGTTTGCAGCTCCGACTTTGGAGCGGAAGGAGACAGAGAGGATGAGGCCGACCATAATCATGGTCGCGAAGATGGAAGACCCGCCATAGCTGATGAAGGGAAGCGCCTTACCTGTGACAGGGGCAATGCCCGTGACGCACG
>CADBRF010000237.1 GCA_902796975.1 uncultured Coriobacteriaceae bacterium | reverse complement strand
GCGATCTTTGAGGAGGTTCTCATGAGCACTAAGCACAAGTCGTCGCTAGGAGTTGGCCTAAGGTATGGATATGGTCTCGGCGAATTCGGTATGAATTTCCTGTTGACCTACATCACCTACTACCTGACCTTCTATCTGACGAATGTCGCGGGCATTTCCATTGCACTCGCTGCCACCGTCACAACCGTCACGACAATCATCAAGGTCTTTGGCATGCCTCTTGCAGGTACGCTCATTGACTCGGTGCGTTTCAAGACATCGCGTTTCCGCACCTGGATGGTCATCGGCGGCATCATCTATGCAGTTGGCGGTACTCTGCTCTTTACCCACCTCGACGTCGCGCCGGGCATCTATTCGGTTCTGTTCTGCGTGTTCTTCTTTGTCTACTGGCTAGGCTATTCCATCGCATGGACCGCATTCCGTGCCCTCATGGACCCCATCTGCTCTAACCCCATTGACAAGGTCGGCCTCACCGCAGCCGCCTCGCAGGAAGGCACCATCGCCCGCATGATCTTCGCAGGCATCTCCGCAGCCATCCTCGCTGCCTTCACCTCTGTCGATGGCAGTGTTGCCGCAGTTGGCTACACGGTCGTCAACCTCGTCTTCGGCATTATCAGCGTCGTGTGCTTCCTCATCGTGAGCATCGTCGTCAAGAAGTACGACACCATCACCGAGGGCAACGCCGTCGATTCTCCTGAGAAGCCCAAGCCTCAGCAGCGCAAATCTAGCAAGCAGGACTACATCAACACCATCAAGACGCGCCCGATGCTCATCTTCATCCTCTGCGCCATCTTCCGTTGCGCAGTCCTCACGGTCATGGGCACCCTGCTTGTCTACTTCCTCACCTACGTGCTGGGCAACGCCGGCATCGCCGCTGTTTACATGCTGCTCGTCTACGCCATCTCCTTCTTCGGCGCCATGCTCGTCCAGCCCCTTGCCAAGCGCATCGGCAAACGCAACACCTTCGTCTGGACGACCGCGCTTTCCGCACTTTGCCCGCTTGGCCTGCTCTTCACGGGCACGAGCTCTGTTGGCTTCATCGTCTTGATGTGCATCTTCCAGTTCCTCGGCATCTTCTCCTCGACCCTGATTCCGACCTGCATGGCCGATATCGGCGAGTACAACTCCATGGTCAACGGATCCAATGCTGCTGGCCTGACCTTCTCTATCGGCGGTATGGCCATCCAGATTTCGAGCGTTCTCGGCGCCGCCCTCGCAGCCTTCGGTATGGCTGCCGTCGGATTCGACGCGAACAACGTGACTGCCGCTGCGGTCACCGGCATCCAGAACCTCTATATCTGGGGCCTCTTCGGCTTGTCGCTTCTCTCCGCTGTCCTCTTCCTCTTCTACCCGCTCACTGAAGACTACATGGACAAGGTCCGTGTTGAGCATGGCATGCCCACTGCAGCCGAGCGCGCCAAGGCCGCTGCAGCAGCAGCTGCTGCTCCTGCACCGGCTCCAGCAGAAGAGCCTGCTCCTGAGGCAGAGCCTGCTGAAAGCGCCGAGAAGAAGGAAGAATAGCCTCTCGGCAACTTCCCTCTTAAATAGCAAGAGCTAAAGCATGTAAATCCAGTCCTGCCAGGTAATGCGGCACGAACCGCACCCTGGCGGGACTGAAGCGCAAGGACAGCTTCTTCGTTCATATCGAGCAACGGAAGGGAATGGTTCATATGGCGGAGCCATCTGACAACGCGGTGCGTCAGAAGCCGAAACGAACCTTGTCAATCGGGCTTCGCTATGGCTATGGCCTCGGCGAATTCGGTTTCAACTTCTTGCTCACCTATATCACCTACTACCTCACGCTCTACCTCACCAACGTCGCAGGAGTGTCCATCGCGCTTGCCGCTGGTATCACCACGGCTACGACCGCTATTAAAGTCGTGGGCATGCCCATTGCAGGCACACTTATCGACACCCTGAGATTCAAGCATTCACGTTTCCGCGAGTGGATGATTGCCGGCGGCGTCATCTACTGTGTTGGCGGAACTCTGCTCTTCACGCATATAGAGACTACGCCTGGCATTTATGCGGTGCTCTTCTGCATATTCTTCTTCATCTATTGGCTCGGCTATTCCATCGCGTGGACCGCATTCCGCGCTCTCATGGACAAGATCTGCTCGACGCCAATGGACAAGGTCGGCCTCACCGCCGCATCCTCGCAGGAAGGCGCCATCGCGCGCATGATCTTCTCCTTCGTCGCGGCTGGCATCCTCGCCGGTTTCACCGGAGCCGATGGCACCGTTGCCGCTGTGGGCTACACCGTTGTCAACCTCACGTTCGGCATCATCTGCCTCGTGTGCTTCCTCCTCGTCGACCGGTTCGTGAAGAAGTATGACCTCTCCCCTGAGGACGACCCGAACAGCACCGCAGGTGCACGAGCTGCTTCCCGTCCGAAGATCGACAAGCATGACTTCATCGTCACCATCAAGACGCGGCCCATGATCGTGTTCATCCTCTGCGCCGTGTTCCGCTGCTCGGTCATGACGGCATACGCCACACTCCTCACCTACTATTTCATATACGTCATTGGGGATAACAGTCTCGTGAGCGTCTACATGATGGTCGTCTACGCCATCGCTTTCTTCGGTGCGCTCGCGGTGAGGCCCGTTGCCAAGCGTATCGGCAAACGTGCGACATTCGTGAGCACTACCATCCTCTCCGGCCTCGCGACCGCCATCATTGCCTTCGTGGGCACGAACGGCGTCGCCTTCATCGCGCTCATGTGCGTGTTCCACTTCTTCGGAATCTTCTCCTCGACGCTCATCCCCACCTGCATGGCGGATATCGGCGAGTACAACGCGATTGTTCACGGGTCGAACGCGCGTGGCCTGACCTTCTCTATCGGTGGCATGGCCATTCAGCTGTCAAGCGTCCTCGGCGCGATTATCGCAACCTACGGCATGGTCATCGTGGGATTTGACCCAAACGCAGTGACCAAAGCTGGCGTGACCGGCCTGAAGTACCTCTACACCTTCGGTCTGGCAGGGCTCTCATTCGTCTCCGCCATCCTCTTCCTCTTCTATCCCCTGACCGAATCCTACATGGATAAACTCCGCAAAGAGCATGGTTTGCCCACCGCTGCCGAGCAGGCAGCAGCCGCAATGGCCGCAAGCGCATCGCAGGGAACGGATTCCGATGCAGAGCCGGAAGAGAGCTCCAGCGATGAAGACAAGCAAGACAACTGATAACCGGCGGGCGTCAAGTTAATCGGAGGATGAGATGGGAAAGCGCACGATACCAGCATCACATGAGCCTCTTGCAGACCGTTACGCGCGAAGCTTGCTCGTCGTAACTCAAGAACAACAAGAGTCTTTTAGGGAGAAGACCGTAGCCGTCATCGGGTGCGGCGGTCTTGGCGGCTCCATCATCGACCAGCTCGCCCGGCTCGGCGTCGGGCACCTCATCATCGCCGATGGCGATGTGTTCGAGTCGTCCAATCTCAACCGGCAGCTTCTCTGCACAGAAGAGTTGGTCGGGCAGAAAAAGATTGACGCTGCCATCAACCGCGTGCGCGCAGTTAACTCTGCCGTTGAAATCACAGCCTTCGACGAGTTCTTTGGAGAGGGAAACTGCCACGAGATTCTTTCGGGCGCGGATATCGCAGTCGATGCGCTTGATTCCTCCGCAGGGCGCCGTCTCCTTGGCAAAGCATGCGAGGAGCTTGGGATCCCCCTCGTTCATGGGGCAATTCAGGGCTGGCACGCGCAAGCAACGGTCTGCATGCCCGGTTCACGCCGCATGGAAATGCTCTACGGGCACGACTTCAAGCCGGCATCGAAGGGCAGCCTTCCTTTCACGCCGCCCTTCTGTGCGAGCATAGAAGTCGCTCAGGTCACGGAGCTGCTCTGTGGCGAGAGGCCAACGCTAGCCGACAAGCTTCTGCTTCTCGACATGCGCACCATGGAGACAACGCTACTCAAGCTCTCCTGATAGCTGAGTGCCAATAATAAACGGAGCCCGTAGACCATACGCCTACGGGCTCCGTTCATATATGGCATATAAAGTTACTTGCGGGCCATCTTGCTTACGTCAGCGACATTGCCAAAGACTGCCACGAACTTGTTGAGCAGACGGAGACGGTTCGCGCGAATCGCCTCATCCTCGTCCATGACGAGAACATCGGTGAAGAAGGTATCGATGGGACCACGAAGTGCAGCGAGAGCATCGATAGCGCGTTCGTGATCGTGGACTTCAAGAGCCTTCTCTACCTCGAAGTTCGCCACATCGACTGCCTCTGCCAGGACTTTCTCAGATTCATCCACGAGCGACATGTCGACTTCGGTGCCGAGGGTAGCATCCGCGAGGTTGGCAGCGCGAGTATAAGCCGTTGCCAGGTCATCGAAGGTATCAGCGTCGTTGGAACGAGCATTGTCGAGCGCCTTGATACGGGCAAGCGTCTCGACAGGCTCGAACATGCCCGTTGCAGTAACCGCTTGGATAGCATCTGCGGCAAAGCCCTCGTCATGCGCAATGACCTCGAGTCGTGTGCGGAAGAACTCGATCACAGTCTGCTCGGTTGCAGCGAGGTCAAATTCGATTTGCTCGGCATAGGCGGCAAGAGATGCGGAGATAAGCGTGGCGAGTGAGACGTTCAGGCCGGAGAGCAGAATATTGATGACACCAATTGCGCTACGACGCACAGCAAAGGGGTCAGAAGAGCCCGTTGGACCCTCATCGGCAGCAAACATACCGCAAATCGTGTCGATTTTATCGGCCAGCGCTGCGATTTTGCCCGCATCGTTGCGGGGCAGGTCGTCTCCTGCAAAGCGCGGACGGTAATGGTCCGTGATGCCCAGAGCCACGGCCTCGTTCTCTCCGGAAGCAAGCGCATAATGACCGCCCATGACGCCCTGGAGGCTCGTGAACTCGACTACAGCGCTCGTGATGAGGTCTGCCTTGCACAGACGAACCGCGCGAAGGATATCCTCGCGTTCCTGGCCCTCGAAACCCGCCTCTTCGCAGGCAGCCTGGGCGATAGCACCCATGCGGTTGACCTTCTCGTAGACCGTGCCGAGCTTCTCATGGAAGACAACGCGGGAAAGGCCCTCGACATAGGACTCGAGTGGCTGATGCTCGTCCTCGGCAACGAAGAAGGCGGCATCGGAAAGACGGGCGCGCACAACGCGCTCGTTGCCATCGGCGATGGTCTTGGAGCAGGTGGGATTGCCGTTGCTCACGACCACGAAGGCGTTGTCGAGCATGCCGTCTTCACGGTACATGGGGAAGTAACGCTGGTTCTCCAGGAGCTCGTCGGTGATAATCTCCGGCGGGACCTGCAGGAACTCCTCGTCAAAATGGCAGAGAAGGGCAGTAGGCCACTCAACGAGGTTCACAACTTCATCGAAGGTCTTCTTGGGCATATAAGCCTTAAGACCGGTCTGCTCCTCCAGGCGGGCGACCTGCTTGCGGATAAGGTCTGCACGGGCCTCCGCGCTGTAGATAACATGGAGCTCGTCAGAGTGGTCGAAGAAGGTCTCTGCGCTTGCGACCTCAACAGGTTCGGGGCAGAGCACGCGGTGGCCGCGGGTGGTCCTACCTGCCATGAGACCGGCGTATTCAACTGGGACAACTTCATCGCCGAGCAGGCAGACAAGCCAGCGGATGGGACGGACAAAGGTCACATGACCGCTCCCCCAACGTTGGCTGCGAGGCCAGGAAATGCCGGCAATAAGCCCTGCAAGCAGGTCGGGAAGGATTTCAACGGCGGGCTGAGCGGGCTCTGACACGACGGCGAACACGTACTCGCCGCCCTTTTCGTCGGTGCCGCGCTCCAGCTGAGAGACGTCGAGACCCTTGCCACGGGCAAAGCCCATGGCGGCCTTGGTGGGGTTGCCGTCTGCATCGAAGGCGATTTTCACCGACGGGCCCTTGGAACGCTGCTCGAGCGCATCCGTCGCATCGGCGACATCAGCCACGGAGAGAATGATGCGGCGGGGCGAAGAGCAGGTCTTGACCTCGCCATGAGCGAGACGGGCATTGGTGAGCGCCTCGTCCGCCTGGGCAGCGAGCTTCTTGGTGGCAGCATAGAGCGGTGCCGAGGGCATTTCCTCGGTGCCAATTTCAAAGACGAGCGTGCGCTTAGTCATTGTCGGCTCCCTTCTTCTCGCCCTCTCCGGGATAGTCGAAAATCTCAGACTCGAGAGGACCGTCTTGAGATGGGATGCGGGCGCCTCCGCCTTCTACAACTGTGGCGATATAAGATTCGCAGCAGCCCTTGGCAACGGCGCGAACACGCAGGATGTAGGCAGCGCGCTCCGTTGCGGAGATAGCACCGCGCGCGTCAAGGATGTTGAAGGCGTGGCTGCACTTCATGACACAGTCATATGCCGGAAGGGGCAGGCCAAGCTCGAGCAGACGGTTGCACTCCGCCTCGCATGCGTCAAAGCGCTTGAAGAGCATGTCGACATCGGCGTGCTCGAAGTTATAGGCAGACTGCTCGCGCTCGTTCTCGTAGAAGACATCGCCATAGGTAAAGACGCGAGTGCCATCGCCCTCGGACCAGACGAGGTCGTAGACGCTGTCCACGCCCTGAATGTACATGGCGAGACGCTCGAGACCGTAGGTGATCTCCGCCGGAATTGGGTCGCACTCGATGCCGCCCACCTGCTGGAAGTAGGTGAATTGGGTGACTTCCATGCCATTGAGCCAGACTTCCCAGCCAAGACCCCAGGCGCCCAGCGTGGGGCTCTCCCAGTCGTCCTCGACAAAGCGAACGTCGTGCTCAGCAGGCTCGATGCCAATGGCACGGAGGCTACCGAGGTAGAGATCCTGCACATTGTCCGGTGAGGGCTTGAGCAGCACCTGGAACTGGTAGTAATGCTGGAGGCGGTTGGGATTGCTGCCATAGCGGCCGTCGGCCGGGCGGCGGCACGGCTGCACGTAGGCAGTCCTCCACGTGCCGGGGCCGAGCGAACGAAGCGTGGTCGCCGTATGGTAGGTGCCAGCGCCCACCTCGGAGTCGTAGGGCTGCAAGACGACACACCCCTGCTCCGCCCAGTAACTCTGCAGCGTGAGGATGATGTCCTGGAACGTCAGCATGTCACTCCTATCTGTCGAAACCTTGATATCCATTCATGCACAAACGAAAAAGCTATTCCAAAGCGCCAAACCGGGCAACCGGCCAGTACCGCCAGACCGCGTGCCCATTGACTGCGGAAAGTGGAACGGCGCCGAAAGCGCGGGAGTCGCTGGAGTTGGTCCGGTTGTCACCCATCACCCAGATGTACCCTTCGGGAACTGTATAGGGAAAGGTAATGGTCGATCCATCGAGCGGAAGGCTCGGCTTGCCGCCCGTATATGGCTCATTGAGCTGCACACCATCAACGTAGACATAGCCGTCTTTCAAGGTGACGGTCTGGCCGCCAACAGCAATGACACGCTTGATATAGGTGCGCTCCGGATCTGATGGCGGATTGAACGTGACGATGTCGCCCACCTTGGGATCGTTGAAGTGGTAGCTAATCTCCTCGGAGATGACCTTGTCATTAATCTGGAGGGTGTCTTCCATAGAACCCGAGGGGATGGTGTAGGGGCAGGCGATAAAGGTGGTAATGCCCCAGGCGAGCGCAAGAGCCGCGACGATGATAATCACCATCTCGACCAGAGAGCCAAAGCAGCTCCGTTCTTTCGGGCTTTCTATAGAATGCTCTCCCACGCTTCTCCACCTTCGTCTTCGCATCAACTCAACTAGCGTGCAGCCGCACGCGCGTAACCTAGTATGATAGCGCGAACAGCGCCGCAGCCGAGCTGCATCGCCGCATGATTTGCCGAGCGAGACAGGGGAATTCCCGCAAAAACACGCGCTCGTGGGATTGGGGGCGCTATTCCTCCATGAAGGTGCGCGCGAAAGCACGTTCCTCGTCAGTGAGAGGAGCGGATTCGATGAGGTCGGGGCGGAGCTTCGCGGTTTTCTCGATAGCGGCGCGTCGGCGCCAGGCTGCAACAGCTCCGTGGTCCCCGGAGAGGAGAACGGGAGGAACCTCCATACCCCGGTAGGTTGCTGGCCTTGTGTACTGGGGGAACTCGAGAAGCCCCTCGGAAAAGGACTCCTCTACGGCGCTCCCCTCGTCACCCAGCACCCCGGGAAGGAGACGGACAACCGCATCCGTGACGATCATCGCTGGAAGCTCGCCGCCCGTGAGCACATAATCACCCAGGGAGAGCACACGGTCTGCGAGCGTAAACGCCCGCTCGTCAATGCCCTCGTAGCGGCCGCACACCATGAGAAGTCTCTCGCAGGTGGAGAGCTCGGTTGCAACAGCTTCATCAAACACCTCTCCCGCCGGAGCGAAGAAGATGATGGTGGGTTTGGGGCCTTCCGAGGTGATATCGTCGATAGCCTCGAAGATGGGCGGACAGGTCATGAGAAGACCCTGGCCACCGCCATAGGGTTCGTCATCGGTGGTGCGGTGCCGGTCGTGCGTCCAATTACGCAGGTCGTATGCGCAAAAATCGAGAATTCCCTTCTTGCGCGCTCTCCCCATGATGGAGAGAGACATGGGGCTCTCGAACATGTCGGGGAAGACCGATAGCGTTTCGACAATCATGCGCCAACCAGCCCTTCGGGCACATGCGTCGTGATGGGTGCATCGTCAGATGCAATAAGTGCCTCGTAGGCACCGTCGTCTGCAAGCGCATCGATGAAATCTTCCACAAAGGGAATAAGGACCTCTCCCCTCTCACCGTTGACGACGAGGATAGGATGGGCAGGGCTCTCGAGAATCTCGGCGACTTCGCCGAGTTCGCCTAAGGCAGCGTCGACCACACGCCTGCCGATGATCTCGACCGGGATCTCATCATCGAACACATCGAGATCTTCCGCGCGGGCAAGAAGGTATCTTCCCGCAAGAAACTCCACGTCATCTATGGTCTTTGCCTCTTCGAAGGAGATAAGGCAGCTCTCATCGCGCTCGTTTTCGACCGTCTTCACGGTAAAGGTGCGCGGCTCCCAGAGGGCGGGCGGAATAACCCAGACTTCAAGTCCTTCATACACGGCAAGGGGAAGGCCATCGGCTGAAGCAGCCACGACCTTCCCCTCTAAACCCCGCGCCTTGATGACGCGGGCCGCAATTTCATAACGT
>CADBRF010000236.1 GCA_902796975.1 uncultured Coriobacteriaceae bacterium | reverse complement strand
GTAGTGAGCTCGGCGTGAACTTCCAGACCAATGACGGCTTCCCAGTCCTTGAGCACTTCAGTCAGCTCTTTCATGCCAGGCCTCCCTTCTGGACAGCAATACGGGGCACATCGCAAACTGCCTCGAGAGCTGCTCCAACGCGGAAGAAGGCCTCGTCATGGAACTGCGGACCCACAATCTGCATGCCAACAGGCATGCCCGACTCCGCGCCAAGACCGATTGGGAGGTTCATTCCGCCATTGCCAGCGATATTGATGCTGACCGTATAGATATCGGAAAGGTGCATCGTGGTTGGATCGCTCACCTCACCAAACTTGAAGGCAGTACGCGGGCTTGTGGGAAGCACGATAGCTTCTACCTTCTCGAAGGCCTTGCGATAGTCATCTGTGATGAGGGTTCGGACCTGCTGGGCGGGATAATAATACTTGTCGTACACGCCGCTAGCCAGCAGATAGCCTCCCAGCATGATGCGGGTCTTGGCTTCCCGGCCAAAACCCTCCGCTCGGCTTGCCTCATAGCGCTGCTCGAGGTTTGCTCCATGGGCATGGTGGCCATAGCGAATGGAATCGAACCGTGCGAGGTTGGAGAACGCCTCGCAAGGGCCGAGCACATAGTAAGCGCTGATGGCGGCGTCTGCATGCGGCAAATCGATATCTACGATATCAGCTCCAAGACCTTCAAGCTTGAGCAAGGCTTTATCGAATGTCTCGCGGACCTCCGGTTGCAGGCCCTCCACCTCCATGAAAGCGGGAATGCGGCCAATTTTCATACCCTTAACACCCTGACCCAGGTTTGCCGTGAAATCGACAAGGCTCTCCTGGCTCGTGCAGTCAAGCGGATCGCGGCCCTGAATGGCATTGAGTGTCTCTGCCGCATCGCGAACAGAGCGGGCAAAGGGGCCAACCTGGTCAAGCGAGCTGCCGAAAGCAACGACTCCGTACCGGCTCACGACGCCATAGGTTGGCTTGACTCCAACAACGCCACAGAAGCTGGCAGGTTGACGGATGGAACCGCCCGTATCACTGCCCAGCGCGATAGTCGCCATGCCCGATGCGACAGCTGCAGCAGAGCCACCTGAAGACCCACCAGGCACACGCTCGTGGTCCCAGGGATTCATGGTCTTGCCAAAGTGGGAAGTCTCGGTAGAGGAGCCGAAAGCGAACTCGTCCATGTTGGTCTTGCCCAGGGGAATGGCGCCCGCATTGACCGCATTGGCAACGCACGTGGCGTCGAAGGGGCTTACATAATCCTCCAACATCGCAGATGCGCAGGTGGTATGCGTGCCAATCTCGTTCATGTTGTCCTTGAAGGCGCAGGGAACGCCAGCAAGCACGCCCAGTTCATCTCCGGCGGCAACCGCCGCATCAATCTTATCCGCCTGCTCATAGGCAAGTTCGGGGGTAAGCTCGAGGAAGGCGTGAATGGACTCATCCTGCTTTTCGATATTCGCATATGCCGCATCGGTGAGCTCACGTGCAGAGAAGACACCCTGTTTGAGGCCATCGCGGATATCAGCAACTGAGAGTTCAGTGAATTCTGCCATTAGCGGTCACCTGCCTCTCCACCAAGAATCGAAGGAATCTCGAAACAGCCATCCTGGACCGTATCCCCGTTCTCAAGGGCGACTTCCCGGGGGAAGGGCGTGCCTATTTCGTCTTCACGCATGACATTGGACAAGCCACCGATTGGATGAAACGTCGGTTCAACACCTTCAAGGTCCATATGGGTGATGGGTTCGAGCGTACCGATGATTTCATTGAGGTCAGATGTCATCTGAGTAACCTCTTCGTCTGTCAGCCCAATACGCACGTATACCGCAATATCGCGGATGTCTTTTTCGGAAAGTGTCACTTACTCTTCCTCCTCAATCCTGATGAGGCTGCCAAATTCATAGAAAACGTCAAGGTCGAAAAGCTTATCAAGCGCTTTCTTAATATTCGCCTCGAGCGCATGATGTGTCATGAAAATAAGCTCAGCGCAGTCAGAAGAGCTCGGAGCCTGCATCACAGAAGCGATGGAAACATCGCAATCTCCAAAGGACTGGGCAATCTGAGTGAGAACACCGGGCTCATCTGCTACATAGAAACGCATGTAGTATCGGGAACTGATCTCGCCCGGATCTTTTATCGGGACTTGGTCAGTGCAGGTGCATCCGACGATGGGCGGAATGTCGTAGAGCACATGGCGCCCCACCTCGATGATGTCGCCCATGACAGCAGAGGCGGCTGGACCAGATCCGGCGCCCTCGCCATAGAACATGACATTCCCAACCGAATCCCCGTGCACGAAGATGGCATTGTTTACACCATTGACATCGGCAAGCGGATGATCCTTCGATAGCATGGCGGGGTGAACCCGGACATCGATGCCATCAGCGCCCTTATGCGCAATAGCAAGGAGCTTTATCTGGTAGCCCAACCTGCTCGCGTATTGGAAATCCATGGGAGCGATGGAACGGATGCCCTGCGTTGGCACCTGGTCAATGGTCACGCGAGAGTTGAAAGCGATGGACGCGAGAATGGCAATCTTTGCCGCGGCATCAAGGCCGTCCACATCGGCGGTAGGGTCTGCCTCGGCAAAGCCCTTAGCCTGTGCTTCTGCGAGGGCTTCGGCATAGGTGAGCTTTGATTCGTTCATCCTAGAAAGCATGTAGTTGGTCGTGCCATTCACAATGCCGAGAACAGTGTCTATCTCATTGCCTGTCAGCGAATGCTTGAGTGGTCCAATGATGGGAATACCGCCGCCGACCGCGCCTTCGAAACCGATTTCGCAGTTATGCTCTTCGGCAGCAGCGAAAACCTCCTCACCACGGCTTGCCATGACCGCCTTATTGGCGGTGACCACATTCTTGCCAGCTTTGAGAGCTTCGAGGATAACATCTGCGGCAACGCCCGTTCCTCCGATGAGCTCCACGACGATGTCGATATCCGGATTGCTGACAATGTCGTGCCAATCGGCAACGATGCGGTCTTTAGGAACACCGAGAGCGGTAATCTTGCTGAGTGTGCGGCTCGAGACAAGAGAGATTTCGAGATCAACGCCCTGGTGGCGTGCGATGTCTTCCCGGTGTTGCTGCAGGATGCGTATGACGCCGCTTCCCACAGTGCCACAGCCTACGAGTCCGACGTGTACGGTGCGCATGATGAGCTCGCCTTCTTTCTCCACTATTCGAAATCTACAGGACCTCTCGACGAAGAAGGTCCTCATAGGTCTCGCGACGGACGATTTCTCTCACTTCCCCATTTGACACCATGACGATGCCCGGACGAACCTGTTTGTTGTAATTGCTTGCCATCTCGTTACAGTAAGCGCCAGTGCCAAGAACGCAGATGATATCGCCTGGCTTGCATTTCTGAAGCGAGCGGTTCTTCACGATGACGTCGCCTGATTCACAGTGCTTGCCCACGACGTCGCAAATTATCGAACGAGGTTCGTCAGCTCTGTTCACCACGAATGCCTCGTATTTGGATCCGTAGAGAGCCGTGCGGATGTTATCGGTCATGCCACCATCGACGGCGACATACGTACAGATTCCGGGATTTTCCTTTACCGACCCAACGGTATAAAGCGTAATACCAGCGTTTGCCACAATAGAGCGGCCGGGCTCGACATAGAGATCCGGGTACGGGTAGTCGTAATGGGCGCAATTATCATGTACAGCACCTGCAATTGCCTGTGCGAGCTGCGCGATAGTGGACGGGCTGTCGTAAATGGTGTAGGCGATTCCAAGGCCACCGCCGAGGTCGAGATTCTTGGCGACGAAGCCATATTCGGTCCTGATATAGTTCATATAGGCGAACATGGTCCCAATTGCCTCGACATAGGATTTGAGCTCGAAAATCTGCGAGCCAATGTGGCAGTGATACCCGACAAGTTCCACGCCCTCGAGGCTCAGCGCAAGCTTAGTTGCCTCCTCAGCAGCTCCGTTGCGAATATTGAAACCAAACTTCGAGTCTTCATTTGCCGTCTGAATGTAGGCATGAGTGTCAGCCTCGATGCCCGGGCAAATGCGGAGGACGACAGGCTGTACCTTCCCATTTTCCAGAGCATACGCGGAGATGCGTTCGAGCTCTTCATGCGTATCGACAACAAAGCAACGCACGCCTGCATCCACGCATTCTGCAATTTCGCGGGGCGTCTTGTTGTTTCCTTGGGAAAGGACCCGGTCCATGGGGAAACTCGCCGCTTTCGCAAAGGCGAGCTCACCGCCGGATGCCACATCGACGAGGCATCCTTCCTCGGCAACGATATGGTCCATGGCAACCGAGCAGAAAGCCTTTGCAGCGTAGACGATATGGCTCTGCGGATAGCAGGAGGCAAACTGACGCACATACTCGCGGAGCTGACGACGAATATGCTGCTCATCGTAGACGAAGAGCGCTGTGCCATAATCGCGGGCGATATCGAGAAGGTCAACACCGCCGATGGTCACCTTGCCACCCGTGATCTGCATGGAACTGGGGGCCACCTTGAGCAAATCGACGGCTTTTAGATTGTCTGGTGCGATGTGTTCTCTCTCTGGAGCAATAGACATGACAGATCCTCTCCTACATACGTTCTGGGGCAGATACGCCGAGCAAGTGCAGAGCAGATTCGAGCACTATACGCGTTGCATCGACGACGGCAAGGCGTGCCGCGGTCAAAGTAGGATCATCGGTGAGCACATGCACCCGGGTATAGAACTGGTGGAACGAAGCAGCCAGTTCCTCGCTGTAGTGCGTGAGCCTGAAGGGAGCGAGGTCGCGTGCGCAGCCGGCACAGACTTCCGAGAACTCGTCAATCTTGCGTGCAAGAGCAAGCTCGGATTCATCAGTGAGCAGTGAAAGGTCTACACCACTGGGAATGAGTTCGCGCACGAGCTCATCAGGAGAGCCCTCCTCCACTTCTGCGGCCTTGCGGAGAATAGAACAGATACGAGCATGCGCGTATTGCACGTAGTACACGGGATTCGAGGAATCCTGTCTTTTCGCCTGCTCGATATCGAAATCGATTACCTGATCGGTCGAACGAGAGAGCATGAGATAGCGCGTCGCATCCACACCAACCATATCAATGAGTTCTTCGAAGGAGACCATTTCACCGGTACGCTTTGACATACGAACGGGAGCACCGTCGCGGAAGAGGTTCACGAGCTGGCCGATGACGATTTCCGGCTGGCCGGGATGACCAAACACGTGCCCAACAGATTGGATGCGCTTGATATACCCGTGATGGTCTGCTCCCAGGATATCGATACAGCGATCGAAACCGCGATCGAGCTTGTTCTTATGGTAGGCGATATCTGGTGCGAAATAGGTATATGCGCCATCGGCTTTGACGAGAACGCGGTCCTTGTCGTCACCGAACTTGGTGGTCTCGAACCATGTGGCGCCGTCTTTTTTATAGATATACCCCTTCTCGTCGAGTTTCTCGATGGCTTGGGAAATCATGCTTTCGCCTGATTCGTCTTTCGTGTGAAGTGTCCGCTCTGAGAACCAGACATCGAATTTCAGGCCAAAGTGTTTGAGGACAGATTTCACATGCGCGAGCACCGTGGTATAGGCAATCTCGCGGAAATGGGTCTCACGCTCGGATTCCTCGGAGGCAAGCCAGGAATCTCCTTCTGCATCGTATATCTTGGCTGCGATATCGACGATATAGGCACCAGCGTAGCAGTTCTCAGGGAGCTCGGCGCGGTACTCTTCTGCATTGGCGAGAATCTCTTCCACAGCACCCTGTACCGACTTGCCCTCGCCCACAAGGCGCGCAATCTGCATATAGCGCATGCTGACGCTCATGGCGAAGATGTTCATTTGGTTGCCCGCGTCGTTGATATAGAACTCGCGGGTAACGTCGTACCCAGCGAAGGAGAGCACGTTCGCCATGGCATCGCCCAAGGCAGCCCAGCGGCCATGTCCGACATGCATGGGGCCAGTAGGGTTCGCTGAAATGAATTCAAGATCGATGCGCTTGCCGTCCCCCTCATGCCCTCTGCCATAAGCAGCGCCCTCGGCGCGAACGGTTGAGAAGACACTCTGCAGAGCTGCAGGCGTGAGAGTGAAGTTAATGAAACCAGGACCGGCGATTTCCACGGACGAAACGTACTCGTCGGTCTCAATCTTGTCGACGATAATCTGCGCTATTGCACGCGGGTTCATATGAGCCTGCCTTGCAAGCTTCATCGCAACCGAAGATGCCCAATCGCCATGGGATAGGTCGCGCGGGCGCTCCACGCTCGCGTCCGGGATGGTCTCGATGGACAGCTCGTTTGCGTCAATGGCCTTCTGCAGGGCATCGATAATGCGATTTTCAACCAGATTACGCACGCATGCGCTCCTTTCAAGCTGCGGGGCAGCGTGAGCTCGTTATTTACAACAAACTTGAATTTTATAGCACTGGCGGATGATTGGACACTAGGCCCACCTGTGTTTTCGCCAGTTGTAACACAGCAGAGGGTGGTTGCTCCATAACAACAAAATGACGTCCCTTATGTCGAGAGAGACGCCATTTTTCTAGAACTCAGAGCTAAAACTCATTACGCTTCGATTGACCCGAGCGCGTCGTTTTCCCGAAGGTAATCGAGAGCTGCGGACATCGCCACATTGTTGACAGCAGAGGTGGTAAACGACCGCTTGACATATGAAAAGAGCTTACCCGAAAGCCCTGCCATTTCGACGCCAGAGAGCACAAGAGAGGGCATCTTGTTCTCGAAGTTCATATCCTTTTGAACAAGAGCGTCCATGACAATCTGAGGGAGCTCGCGCTTGACCCTATCGACATCGCATGTGCGAGATAACACGAGGGGTGTTGTCACGCACTGGTAGTCCGTAAGCACGGTCACTGCAGTTGACCTGAAAACGTTATTGGGAACAAGGCTCTTGTTGCCGAGTTCATCTTCCACGGTGATGGAGCGCCAGTCGATATCCTTGACTTCGCCCGAAATGCCGTTGCCAAGGGTGACATAATCCCCTACCCCAACTTCGGGGTTCAGAGACATCTGCAGGCCGCCGATAAGATCGGAGATGGTGGATTGCAAACCCAAAGAGAGAGCGATACCACCAATCCCAAGGGCGCCCCAGATGACGGTAAGGTCGAATCCGAAGCACCATTTGGCAGCTAGGCCTATGCCAATCGCCCAAATGGCGAAAAGCAGGATGTTCTTGAGAATCGAGCCACCAACCTGACCGTCCGTCGCCTCTTTAAGAACTTTGCGAAGGATTCTCGTGGCGATTTTGCCAACGACAAAGGTCGCCACGAGAATGACGCACAGGGAAACGATGACTCCGATATATCCGCCCAAGGAGAAGGCGCTCGAAGAGGAAATATCCAAGAGACAGCCCTAGCCAGCGTACTCGATGAGCTTGGCTGCAACCTGCTTTTTACGGCTCAGGACGCCAGGCATCCAAACCGGGCCCTCTGCAAAGGAAATGCCAAAGGCGTCTTCGATGAAGGCGACATCACCAGCGGCAATGAAATCACTGCCCTCGACGAGGATATCGGTGAGCAGCATGAGAGCCGCGTCATAACCCTTTTCCTTCTGAATCTTCTGGACTTCTCCAGTTATTTCAGCCGTGCGAGCCCTCAGCCCTTCGAGGTCGATGGTCTCATACTGGGCAATCCAGACCTTCTTGCCGCCGAAGTTGAACTCCTTCGAATCGCGCGTGCAGATCTCCTCAGCAGTGACATCGTCATCGCCACCGCGAGATTTGAAAACACGCATGCCAAACTTGGTGTAGTCCTCGCCAATGATTCCGGCGAGTTTCTCGACCGTCTTCCTGTCAATATCGGTCGCCGTCGGAGACTTGAGAATGACGGTGTCGGTGAGCATTGCAGAGAGCAGACAGGAGGCAGTCGCCTTGTCGAGGGCGATTCCATAGTAATCATAGAGATGAGCGACGACGGTGCACGTCGAACCCCAGGGCATGTTGATGAAGGTGATAGGTGCTGCGGTGGAGAGGTCGGCAATACGGTGATGATCGATAACCTCAATGACCTCGGCGTTCTCGATGCCCTTGACCGCCTGACCCAACTCATTGTGATCTGTCAAGATGACCTTCTGGCCCTCCTCGACATGGTCGATGAGCTCGGGAGGAGTCAACCCGTTCTCCTCGAAAATCATTGCGCTTTCTGCTGGCAGGGGCCCGAGACGGACAGCTTTGTACTCGTTCTCAGAGTCGGTCATGTTCTTGAGCTGAGCGAACGTGTATGCCGACATAATTGCGTCATTATCGGGATTGAGATGTCCCATAACTAAAATCTGAGCCATGATTCTCCTTCGCATTTGGTTAAAGCCACGATGGGATTATACCCATGAAACCGTTCCGGCAGGAACAGAGCTCCGCAAATGAATACATGCAGCCTGTCTCTGCCAAATATGTCGCTAACAAGTACCAAGACATGAGGACCGCATCCAGGCGGCTGCCGTGTGAAGATGTGGTCAAAACCTCACACGACAATTGCCTACGAGGTAACTGTCATGGTGCATTGGGGGCCTTTTCGGTTCTCCGACAAGTACTATTTAATCTTCACGAGCGGTGCATAGCCTTTGAGAAGGCGTTTCGTCTTTCCACTCTTGGAGAAATGGACTGAAATCTTGTCTCCGTCGACGGCGACGACTTTTCCCTTTCCGAACATCTTGTGGTCCACCGTATCGCCAACTTCGAAACTGTCAGAGGCGACTTTCATTCCGGCGCTTGCAGTGGAATGCGTGGCCTTCGCCTGTTTAGCAGCACCGCTGTAGCCGCCGCTGCCATAGACGCGCCCGCCATACATTTCCTCGCCACGGCCTGACCCCGAGATGCCACGGCGGTCGCCGCGCTTTTCCCAGCCTGTGCCCGAAAGCCCACGGGATCCGATTCCCACGTGCTCGAGCAGACCCGCCGGCATCTCCGCGATAAAGCGCGACCGTGGGTTTGCCTGCATGTCGTTGAAGATGCGACGCGTTTGCGCATGGGTCAGGTAGAGACGCTTGCGCGCACGAGTGATAGCTACATAGGCAAGACGCCGTTCCTCGTCAACTCCATGCTCCATGATAGAGGTCCGATGCGGGAAGATAGTCTCTTCCATCCCAGCAACGAACACAACGTCGAACTCAAGGCCCTTCGCAGAATGCACGGTCATCATCGTAACGGCCTCATCGGCTTCTTCGCCCAACTCATCGAGGTCGGTTCTGAGGCTTAACCATTCCATGAAGTCTGCCAGCTCAGGCTCGTGGAAAGATTCGACATCATCAGGATTATCTCCAGGGACGAGAGGGTGCGCATCAGCATAGTCGTGCACGACGCCGAAAAACTCGCGAATGTTCTCGGCCCTGCTCTGCG
>CADBRF010000235.1 GCA_902796975.1 uncultured Coriobacteriaceae bacterium | reverse complement strand
CACCGACCTGCTTGAGGGCATCAAGGCGATTCGCAGCATGCATCTGCATGTCATCGAGGAAAGCGGCATGTTCACGGCAGACGAGATGCTCTATCCCGCGAATTATCGATTCCTCTTCGACCTTCTGGGTTATGTCGCAATAGGGGCGCGGTCTGTGGAGAACCAGGACCATCGCCAGGTTTCAAGCGGCATTGAGGTCCCCGTTGGCATGAAGAACCCCACGGGCGGTTCAACTGCCGTGATGCTGAACTCCATCTATGCGGCTCAGCAGAGCCAGGACTTCATCTACCGCAACTGGGATGTCACGAGCACCGGCAATCCCTACGCCCATGCCGTGCTTCGTGGCTACGTCGGACTTGATGGCAAGACCTACCCCAACTACCACTTCGAGTACCTTGAGCGTCTTGCGGAAATCTACACGTCCGATACCTACCAGAACCCTGCCGTCGTCATTGACTGCAACCACGATAACTCTGGCAAGCGATCCCTTGAGCAGCCGCGCATCTGCAACGAAGTGCTCGATTCCTGCCGGCGCAACAAGGTCATCGCCAACCTAGTTCGTGGCTTCATGGTCGAGAGCTATATCGAGGACGGCAATCAGCCAATCGATGGCGGCGTCTTTGGCAAGTCCATCACCGATGCCTGCCTCGGCTGGGATAAGACGGTACGGTTCATCTACAACCTCGCCGATCGTCTCTGATATCTTTTCGCGTTGCGAGTACAGCTCCCTCGTCGCGTATAAAAAGCCTGATTGCAAACGGATCCTTTTTCCATTGCAATCAGGCCTTCTCGGCTTTGCAAGTACAAAGCCTTTACCTCGAACACGACTCGCACCAGGCGCATGCGCTGGGGGTTGCCGCCATGCCTCCAAGGGCGCTTTCCCTGAGCTCGAATGGGAGGGAACGTCCAACTTTTTCAAGTGCTGCAACCATCTCGTCAAAGCCTATGAGGTTCGATATGCCAGCGAGTGCCGATTCCGCGGCGATGAGCGCATTGACAGCCCCGCTCGCATTACGCTTTTGACAGGGAACTTCCACAAGACCGCCTACTGGATCGCACACCAATCCGAGCATGGAGGCGATGGCGTTCGAAGCAGCATCAAAACACTGGTCGGGGCTGCCTTTTGCCAACGAGACCGCTGCAGCTGCGGCCATAGCGGCAGCTGAGCCGATTTCCGCCTGACACCCTCCTTCAGCACCTGAAACAGTCGCATTCCGCGAAATGAGGCATCCTACACAAGCAGCAGTGAGGAGAGCGTCGTATATCTCCTTATCGGTATAGCCGTGCTGTTCGTCTAGGGTCAGCAGCACCGCGGGCAGGACACCTGATGATCCAGCGGTTGGTGCGGCTACGATGCGGCCCATGGACGCGTTCGTTTCGAGCACTGCCATGGCAAAAGCGGAGAGACGAGACATCGAATCCGAGACCAATCCCTTTCCGCTCGCGCAAAGCTGTGTGAGCTGCTGCCCTTCGCCTCCGATGAGACCGCCCATGCTCGCGAGTGGGTGTTCCAATGGTCCGAGCGCATACTCTTTCATTACCGCCCAGACCCGGGCAAGATAGCTATCGAGAGGAGTGCTGTCTTGTGCTACCGCTGCGAGAGCTTCCTCTCGGTCTCTGAAAGCGTCCGCTATGGTGCAGTAATGTTCTCGGCAATAGGCGAGTACAGCCTTCGCGTCGGGGTAGTCAAGCTCGTGGGAGCGGACGATCAATTCCTCGGTCGGCTCTTCGGAGTTTGGAGGGATGGGGTGCTCAGCAGGGATAATCCGCACCTCCCATACACCCTGGTGGAGCATTATCGCGTCGTGCACACCTTCAGGGATGGCAGAGTCTGTCTCCATGATGGTAAAGGCGGCGCTTCCGCGCTGACGACGATAGAGCCGTGCGTTGGCGATATTGATATTGCTCGCGTTCAGGCAGTTGGCGATATGAGCAAGCACACCCCGTTCGTCGCGTTGAGCAACGATGATACTCGTGCGCTCGCCAGTGATGACCACATCGACGTCGTCGATTTTGGTGAGCTGGGCCGCTCCTCCTCCAATGCTCACACCCCGTACCCGTACCGTGATTTCGCCATCGGTGGCAATGATATCTACCGTGTTGGGATGGTCTGTCTTGACGTCTGGCTTGCAGGTGAACGCGACTTCTAACCCTGCCTCGTGCGCGAGCTTGAAGGAATCGCGGATTCGAAGGTCGTCTGGCTGGAGCCCAAGCATGCCGGCAACGAGAGCACGGTCTGTGCCATGGCCGTGATAGGTGTGTGCGAAGGACCCGTAGAGAACGAATTCCACATGCTGGGGCAGGTTGCCAAAT
>CADBRF010000234.1 GCA_902796975.1 uncultured Coriobacteriaceae bacterium | reverse complement strand
CCGCACCGACAAGCGCCATACCGATGAGGACGGGAAAGACCGCGTCATTGCCCATAGCAGGGTTGGCGATGAGTGTAGCGGAGAAGATGTAGGGGCCGATGAAGGGGCCGAGGTTCTCCATGGACATCATGACGCCGGAGACGAAAGGACTGCGAGTGCGCGGGGCAATATTGCCCGTTGCATTCTGGCAGCAGGTGAAGAAGGCGCCGCCGCCAAAGCCCATGATGAAGACGCCGATTGCATAGATAATCGCGCTGTCCTTGACAAGCAGAACGGGCAGAATGCCAACAACCACGAGCGTCGCCATAACACCGAAGGTGCGACCCTTGAATAGACGGATGATGTAGGGCAACAGGAGACCGGAGCAGATCTGGCCAATGCCGCAACAGTTAATGACAAGCGCCGCCTCACCGGCAGCAGCAAGCCCACGGGAGTCGAGCACCGTCGAAGTCACGACCTGGACGGTAACGACGGCGGTCCAGATGAGAAGACCATAAAGCGCATAAGCCCAGATGGAGTGCGGGATAGATTCCTTCTGGCCCAGCTTGCTCGCCATGTCGGCATCACGCTCGCTTGCCTTGTTCACATAGGGCTTGGCTTCGGGCATCCAGAGAAGAACACATACGAAGGGCAGAATGCCGATGAGGTAGGCAAGGAAGGAGTAGTTCCAGCCAATCTCAGTGAGGAAGCCCGCGACCGTAGTGTAGATGAGGCTGAAGAAGAACTGGACGGCAATGCCCCAGCCCAGCATACGGGAACGCTGCTCGCCGGAAGTGAAGGCGATGATGGTCGCAGTGCCAACCGGGAACATGATGCCCAGGCCGATGCCAACGAGAATGCGGGAAAAGATTACAAACGCATAGTTGGTGATGTTGGGCATAAGGAAGGGGAAGGCGCCGCCAAGCGACATGATGAGAATGCCGATGAGAGCGATGGGCTTGAACCCCACGCGACGTAGCAAAGCACCAGAGAGGATGCTGATGGGAACGGAGATGATACCGGTAATGCTGTTCGCCAGCATAATCGTCGTGATGGGGGTACCAGCAAAGTGATGAGAAAAGGCTGCGATGGAGGGAGTGAGAATCGTGAACTCGCTCATGCAGCAGAACACGGAAAGAATGCCCACCATGTTCAAAACCGAAAGCTTCGGAATGCCAGGAGTTTCCTCAGCCATATCTCCTCCTCGAACGAACTTAAACCAAATAGAGAACGGCCGCCTGCAGGGGCCCGAAAGTCCCAAGCAAGCGGCCGTCGGGGTTATGGATCTTACAAAGAGCTAGTCAATATCAGTGGGGGCCCACATGACCTGCTTGGGCTTCTTGGCGAGCTCTGCAGCCATCTCGTCGATGGTGCCGAACCTCATGCAGTCGCCGAGGCAGTTGTGCACGCACACAGGCTCGCGATTGCGGCCCAGACGCTCCTTGCAGAGGTCGCACAGGTCGGTCGGAACCGGAATGTGGTTGAAGTTGAACGACTTGCCCTGATCATTGGAGAAGTCCTTCTGCCAGGGACCATCATCGAACACTCGGATACCCCACAGGCCGACGCCCATGTTGTGCTCTTCCTTGCATGCCACCTCGCAGGAATGGCAACCGGTGCAGTACTCGTAGTCGATGAGCAGCGCATACTTAGGCATGGTCTTACTCCCCTTCCTTGACAACGATGCTGTCGGTATAGGCATCGTTCAGGCCGAATTCTTCATAGAACTTGTTGATGTCAACATCGAGGTTCTCGTTGATGGGCTCGACATTGCAGCAATTGCTCTTGTAGGGAGCGCCCAGGCCGAGCTCGTTGTTGTGGAACGCGGGAACGAGGTCGTTGCAGTTGGACTGGAACACGCCGAAGAGGCTAGGCTCGGAGCCTTCCTGCTCGGGGAACCACCAGCCATGCTCGGCTTCGACATGACCCTTGCGAACCTTCTGGGAAATCTTGGCCTTGTACTTGGCCTGACCATACTGGTTCCAGATGCGCACCCACTGGCCGTCCGTGATGTTCTTCTCGGCAGCATCGGCGGGGTTGATCTCGAGCCTCGGGTTCTGGTCGATCTCGCGGAGGATAGCGACCTCACGATGCTCGGAGTGGAAGCTCGTGAAGCGGCGAGCACCAGTGGAGAGGATGAAGGGGTACTTCTTGACGATCTCGGCATGGTCGAGGTCGCGTGCATGCCACCTCTCGCGGCACTCTTCGGGGATGAAGGGGCTCTTGACGATTTCCTTCTTGAGTTCCTCAGCGCGGGCATCCGGGATACGCGGGCTCTGGTCGGGCTCGTAGTAGTAGGGCAGCGGATCCATGCCGTTCTGGTTGTACATGGAGCTCCAGAGCTCGATACGGCCCGTGGGGGTCAGGAAGCCAGGCTGGCCGTCGGGACGAAGCTTGCCAGTCTCGTACTTGCGGTAGTAGACCTTACGCTTGAACTTGACGACCTGCTTGACGTCATCGAACTTATGACGGCCCTCGAGGCGGTTCTTCTCGAGATAGGAATGATACTCGGGATACTTGTTGTGGGCGAACTGAGCCTTCGGGTCATCGGGGAACATGGCAGCCATACGCTCTGCGAGCAGGCAGTAGATCTCGAGGTCGGCCTTTGCCTCGCCAACCGTGATGGCCTTATTGCCAACACCGGTGGTGATGGAGGCAGCGCCATAGTGGGTACGGTTGACGCCATCATGCTCGACAACAGTGCTGATAGGCAGGAAGACATCGCAGCAGCACTGGATGGTCGGGGTGATCATGACATCGGTGCCGAATGCGAAGCCATCATCTGCGCCATAGGAGCGAACGAGAGCCTTGTGCCAACGGCTCGGCTCGGCGGAGTTGGTCGGGGCGAGGAGGTTGGTGTTCGCAATCCAGCCGAAGCGGATGGGATACGGCTCGTCGGTCTCCATGGTCTCGAGCAGGCAGTCTGCCTGGCAGCCAGTGATCTGGTTGCAGTACAGCGGGAACTTGTCCATACCGATGCACTCTGCGCGCTCTTCGTCGGTCATCTGGTACCAGCCCTCAGTGATGAAGGAGCGGGTATCGGTGTCGTTGCCAGCCTGGCCGGCAGCAGCTTCGGCGGTGAGGTCCTCTGGCATTGAGAGGTCGGCGATGATGTTGCCACCAGGAACGTCGAGGTTGCCACACATGACGATCATTGCCAGGACGCAGTGACCAGCCTGCATGCCATTGGTGTTCTGGTCGAACGCGAGGCCCCAGGCGATGGAAGCCGGGCTTGCAGCTGCGTACTCGCGAGCGAAGGTGTAGATGTCCTCGACAGGAATCTCGCAGATTTCCGCGGCCTTCTCAGGAGTCATGACGGAGACGCGCTCCTTGAACTCATCGAAGCCGTAGGTCCACTTCTCGACCAAGTCGTGATCGTAGAGATCCTCGTTGATGATGATGTTGCAGCATGCCATGGCAAGTGCACCATCCGTGCCGTTACGCGGACGAAGCTGGAGCTCTGCGCGGCTGTTCAGCCAATTGACGCGGGGGTCAACAGCAAACAGGCGAGCGCCACGCTTCATGAGGTCGATGACGCTGTGACCGAAGAAGCCGTCAGGGTTGGACTCGAGCGGAGCCTTGCCCCAGATAACCATGAGCTCGGGAACCTGATACTCGGGGTCATCGTAGCCGCCCTCGAGGCCGCCAGCGTAGTCGAGCTCAGGATACAGAGCACCGAGAACCATCTGAGAGGACATCATACGGGGCTGGTAGCAGGCGTAACCGGACTGGGTGTAAGCCAGGTTAGGAGTACGGAAGATGGAGAGCTGGAAGTCCTGGGAAAGCATGCCGTCGCGGCCAGTGCCAACATGGATTGCCATGGTCTTGCGGCCGTACTTGGCGGTGATCTCTGCCCACTTGTTCATGATGAGGTCGAGAGCCTCATCCCAAGTGCAGCGCTCCCAGGCGTCTGCCTGGCCAAGCTTGCTGTGGTCGCGCTTCATAGGATAGACAACACGATGAGGGTTGTAGACGTAATCCTTCAGAGCGAGGCATCTCGGGCACAGACGGCCTTTCGTGATCGGATCGTTCTCATCGCCCTCGATGTTAACCATCTTGCCGTTCTTATCGACATAGACCTTAATGCCGCATCCGACGGGATGGCATCCCGGAGGAGACCAGACCGAAGAACGGCAAACGGTGAAATCGCCGTCCTGGTACTTCCAAGGCTTACCAAGGTCGTTTTCGAATTCCATGTTCTCTCCTTACTCTCTCTTTTGCAACGTGAATCGATCTTTCTTGCTATGAGGCAGGCGCTGATCAATTCGTACTCCCTTGTTCCCGCTTGCGCCCCGCGGGAGAAGGGTTTGTTGCTTATATTTCCAAGCCCTGCCCCTGGGTCATTCCCAGGGGCGATGTGACCTGTGAAACCTTACCTTAGGCTGCCTTTGCAACCTTTGCGTCGCGCTTCTTGAGGATGAACATGAGCGCGATAGAACCGACGAAGAGCACAACACCAGCCGTGGCGAGGATGCCCGTTGCAGCACCCCAACCGGAGGCGACGACCGCACCGACGATACCGAAGAGGATGCCGCCGACGCACTGGCCAAGGCTCATAAGAGTCGAGGAAACGCTTGCCAGCTCGGGACGAGGAGCGATCTCGGCAACCATCGTGAAGAAGATGGCGGGAACGATGCCGTTGGACAGACCGAAGAGGATGAGCCACGGGGTGAGCATTGCGCCGTTGACCACATAGGCGAAGGCGAAGCAGACGCCCAGGACAAGGGAGGAAACGGCAAGGATGGTGAGACGGCCCGTGTTAGAGGTGACCTTGTTCATGACGAAGCCGATAACCACACCGCCGATAACAACGAAGATGTTAGCGATGTTGAGCATGCCGTTAGCAGCTGCCTGGGTCATACCCATGGTCTGAACCATATAGAGAACCTCGAAGTTCATGACGCAGGCGGTGCCCAGAGAGAAGGCTGCGAAGGCGATCATGGCAACCCAGCAGGAAACACTCTTGAAGCCCTCGGAGACCTTCGGCTTCTCAGCGTTGGGGTCGCTCTCGTCTGCGAGATAGGAATGCTCAGGGTTGCGAACTGCGATAATCCAGATGATCGTTACGACGACGAGCAGGGCAACGACAAACCAGAAGACGTTGTGGTAGGTAGCAGGATCGCCCTCGTTGAAGAAGAAGCCCGAGGTGCCCATGATGAACATGGAGCCAAGCGGAACCCACACGGAAAAGATGCCCATGGGAACGCCGCGCTTGGAGGGCGGGAACCACTCGGAGAAGAGGACAGGGATAACCGTGCCGATGCAGGCATAGCCAACGCCCTCAATGAGACGACCAACAAGGAGCATGTCATAGGTCGTTGCAAAGGCGCTGATTACGGCGCCGAGGGTGGCACAGATAAGAACCATCAACGTGGCTTTCTTGGAGCCGAACTTCAAGATGATGGTTGCGGCAAAGAATGCCAGGACAAAACCAACATAGCCATTGAGGGACATCATGAAACTGAGCTGCGTCGTGTCGATGCCCAGGGCCGGAAGCACTAGCGATGCCGTCGCCGGTAGCTTGTTGTTGTTTACAGAAATCAGAATAGAAGCGATGATCGCGATGATCGCGACAACCCATGCCCTGCCGGTCTGATTGATCTCGGCTTTCTTGGCTTCTTCGCTCATATTCTCCCCCTCCTCTTTTCTTGGGAACTTTCTCTTCTCTAGTCGAGCATTCCGGAGGTTTACATCATTTTGTTTTTGGTTACGGTTTCTTTACGTTTTTGTGTGCATTCATTGTTCTCATGCACTGTCGTAACCGTTTAAGTCTTGATGCTTACCGTCCGCCTTGCTGAATATGAATATACGGACTTTCTAGAGAAATTGAGCGAGAGCTTTGAGCACGTGTTTTCCAAGTTTCTCACCCTATGAGACAAGCTGGATTTTTTGTCTCAGCTTTGAGAATTTTGGAGGGGCAGAATTTTTTGGCAAATACGAAAGGCGGAATATTTTGCGCGAGAAACCAGCCAATCTCCCCGGCGACATATGGCAGGTGAACGTTGGACACGGGCCTTTTCAGCATGCCCCGTAAAACAAGGTCGTCACCCGATGCGCCCTCCGGCGGATCCAGCTCCGAGAACTCGCGCTACGCGCTCAGACATCTCTCCGCTCCCGGCTCCGCCTCCGGGCGCATCATCCTCCAATTGTTTACGTGACATGCCGAAAGGCATCGGGTTGTGAGCTGTTCCAAGGAACATGGTAGAGCCTTACGCAGGATGTCATCGCACCTGTCAAAAATCGCTTGGGAAAATAGCTGGTATGGCTCTAGAACCTAAATCACCTGGAAGATGAAGAAGTCCAGGTAGTGGGTTTCGGGAACACCCCAGAGAATTGGATGGTCTGGAGCCTGCTGCATCTCTACAATCTGGCGAAGCTGTACGTTTGCATCACGAGCTGCCCGAGCAATCTCCTTCTTGAGCAGGTCCGCCGTCATGAAGTGTGAGCAGGAACAGGTAGCCAGATAGCCACCGCGAGGGAGCAATTTCAGCGCTTCGTAGTTAATCTCCCGATAGCCCTTCTTCGCGCGTTCTATGGTGTTACGGCTCTTGGTAAAGGCGGGCGGATCGAGAATAATGAGATCGAAGGGGCCACCGGCTTCGCGAAGCTTGCCCTTGTTTTTCGCAAGCTCAGGAAGGTATTCCAGAACATCTGCGCTGGTAACGGCCATGCGGTCATCGAAATCATTGAGCTTGGCGTTGTGTTCTGCCAGCTCCAGAGCCGTCTCGCTGACATCGACGCACCGTGCAAACGCAGCGCCACCGGCAACAGCATTCAACCCGAAGGGGCCAACATGCGAAAAACAGT
>CADBRF010000233.1 GCA_902796975.1 uncultured Coriobacteriaceae bacterium | reverse complement strand
GTGGACGGAGCAGGACCGAGAGAAACTCGCTCGAGCGGCAATAGACAAATCTGAGGTTCTCGATACGATTGTCGAGCAGCTCGCGCAGGGTGGCCGCATGCAGAGACAGCACGCGGCTGCAGTCATTTCTCTGGTGGCATCTCAGAGGCCCGAACTTCTTGTTGCTCATACCGATGACATCACGGAGGCGCTTAACCGCCCCGAGGCAGCAACACGTTGGGAGCTCCTCCACACCATCAGCTATATGGGTAAGGCGGGGCAGGAATTCGGCGACGATGTCCTCGCCTCCGTGGAGGACTCCCTCTACGATGAGGATAACGGCATTGTCCGCGAGGCAGCATTTGACTTTCTGTGCGGCTACGGGTCTGCAAGCGCTTCCAATGCTGAAACAGTCTGGCTTCTCATCGACGAGGCAATCCAGTGCTACCACGGCAATTACGAGTTCAACAAGATGCTCCGCACCCTCATTGCCTTTGCCAAAGCCGATATCCCCGGGCACATCGCTGAGGCGCTGGGTGAGCGCATGGCCTTTGATGCGGCAAACGGCACGGGTACGCTCAAGAAGCTTGCGTCCGAAATCACCGAGGCGTGCGCCGCCCATCTGGCATAGCCGCTTACGTTTCGTAACACGTTCCGAACAAATCATTCTGCAGCAGGGCTAGTATCCCGTCGTAGAATGATTTGTTTTCTAGTGCCAACAAGCGCGCCGCGGGCCAGCTGATAAAAGGAGAACCGTAATGGCAAAGCATGTAATCACTCTTGTTCCCGGAGACGGTATCGGGCCGGAAATCACATCTGCAATGTGCAAGGTCATCGAAGCTGCCGGCGTCGATATTGAATGGCGCGTTCACAATGGCGGTGCAGGCGTCATGGACGAGTTCGGTACGCCGCTTCCCCAGCCGCTGCTGGATTCCATCGAGGAGACGGGGATTGCCATCAAGGGGCCGCTCACCACGCCGGTGGGAGCCGGGTTCCGCTCCATCAACGTTGCCCTCCGCAAGCATTTCGACCTCTACATCAACCTGCGTCCCACGGTGAGCATTCCCGGCACGGGCGCGCGCTACGATGACGTTGACCTCGTTATTTTCCGTGAGAACACCGAAGACCTCTACGCGGGTATCGAAGTTGACGAGGGTACGCCTGAGGCAGCGGAGCTCATCGCATGGGCAGGCGAGCATGACCTGGGCACCATCCGCCCCGACGCCGCCATCACCCTGAAGCCCATCTCCATTACGGCTTCCGAGCGCATCATCCGCGCGGCTTTTGACTACGCCGTCGCCCATGGGCGCAAGAAGGTCACAGCGGTTCACAAGGCCAACATCATGAAGTTCACGGACGGTCTCTTCCTCCACACGGCAGAGCGCATCGCTGCAGAGTACGAGGGCAAGGTCGAGTTCGAGAACCGCATCGTGGACGCCACCTGCATGGGCCTCGTCATCGACCCGACTCAGTTTGATGTCATGGTGCTTCCCAACCTCTACGGCGATATCGTGAGTGACCTTTGCGCCGGCCTGGTTGGTGGCCTGGGCATTGCCCCCGGTGCCAACATCGGCGATTCGATTGCCATCTTCGAGCCGGTGCACGGGTCTGCCCCCAAGCACGCGGGCAAGAACGAGGCCAACCCCACAGCTCAGATCCTTTCTGGCTGCATGATGCTCGACCACATTGGCGAGGGCGAAGCTGCCGAGACAATTCGAAAGGCGCTCTACACGGTCTATGCTAAGGGCGAGAAGCTCACCTACGATATCCAGCGCATCCGCACTGGTTCGACCGATGGATGCGTCACCACCAGCGGTTTTGCTGACGCCATTATCGAGCAGCTTTAGACGTGGGGGCCTCTTCCAGTTCGTTTGTGCTGGAAAGCCGCCATCGCGAATGGGAACGTAACACTCCATAGAAGCGCCTGGCTAGGTAGCCATCTTGGCCGGGCGCTGCGTATTCCAGGGCGTATGCAGCGACCAGGGCAAAAGCCTCGTGCCTGCTGGAAAAGAGCGCTGGGTAGTCCTTGGTAAACAGGCAAAACGCGGAAAGCGCCTCTCCATCGACACTGACGTGCACCTGCTTGAGGCGGGGTAGGTGGGTGAGGTCTTTGAGGCTGCGCAACTTATCTGCCTTCAAGTCCCGAAGCCGGAAAGCAAATTCCTGCCCGGCTCCTGCCGCGCAAATATCTGAGACCCAGAACATTACTGCTTCCACGAGCTGGCTGAAACTGCGTATGGAAGCGGTGCTGGAATTCACGAGAACCTGCATATAAGCGTAGATGGCTGCGGGCAGTTTAAGCTCGATTCTCGTCTTCGGGCAATTCCGTTCTGGTTTTCCAGCCAACGATTTATCCTTCCATAGTAAAAGCTCGTCGGTGCAGAGCTCGCCGGTTGCAGTGCTCAAACAGACAGGAAAAGTCCACTCATTTGGATTGGCTATGCAGACGAGTGGCTTTTAGTCGCGCAAAATGGGGAAAGCGCGATTGAGCTGCTCATTTCGGCGGGCACTATACATATTAGGTATGGCGCACAGGCACGTTTTTTCTTACTTTATAACTATCAATACAAAAGTACATACTATTTCGTGCGGAGTGTGTGCCGTGTATTCTTCCTCGGCGATAGCCGTTTTCACAACTGTAGAACGATTCGATTATTTCAGCGCCGCTGTGGGTCCGGAAGCTGATTTCAGGCTCGACCCGCGTTCGTCCGTCCCGCTCGAACCCGAGCTCGCGAACTTGGCGAGAGCAGGAGCGGCGGCTGTGATAATCGACGATGCGCACTTTGTGTCCGTTTCAGATATGGTGTCGGGCATTGCGGCGTTCTTGAATAATCCGTCCCACCAGGACAGCAGGATGCGCATTATTGTGGTGTGCTCACATCGAACGCCAGGGGATGTCTGGCTCAGTTACCTTGCGGGGTATTGCGGTGTTTACGACATCGTTTTCAATTGCGAGCACGTGCAGATAACCAAGGAACTGCTCCGTTTGCTTCGCCGTCCGAACACGAGGCTCGATGTGCTTGAGATTCTCGAGTCAGGATGGGACGCCCTGCGGGCAAGTCATGATGTGGCCGAAACGCTCGACGGGCGCAATCTCACCACCGAGTTGGCGGGGGAATCCGTGATTCCCGCGATTGGTCGCAAGGGGCAGCGTTATTCCCATATTGATATCGCAGATTACGTCAACCGGTCAATTTGCTTTGAGCTGCCCGAGCGAGGGCGCGTGGGCATCCGTGTCAGCTTCGAATACCTTGACTAGCCCAAAGCCTGATTACCTTCGTGTGCAAACGGGACGCGGAGGCTTTGATTCCTCATTCCCCGTTCGCCCCCAAACCAAGCTGCCTTCTCACGGATTGTGCTTGCGTTCAATGCCTGCCTGGCTTACAATCCATCTGCTCATGAGTTCTATGAGCGTTATGTTAGCTTTCCCGCTACCGCAGACAGCTGGTGCTACGCATGTAGCCTAAGGGGATTCGCTCCCGCCCGCCGAGGTGGTCTTTGATACGCTGCTTCTAGCATGTGCATTTAGGCCTCCGCATGTCTCATCATGGCGGGGGTCGTTTTGTATGAAAGGAGGTGCACATGCCTACAGAAGCAAAGAAGCAGCAAGTTGCAGAGATCACCGAGGCTTTCCAGGAGGCTTCCGCCTGCTGGTTTGTGGACGCTTGCGGTCTTACCGTCAAGGAGACCCGCGAGCTGCGCAATGCCGTTCGCGAGGCCGGTGGCCATATGCATGTTTACAAGAACACGCTGGCTACCATCGCCCTTCGTAATCTCGGCTACCCCGAGCTCCCCAACATTCTTGCTGGCCCCACCGCATTCGTGTTCACTGGCGCAGACGTCGCCGCACCCGCAAAGGCCATCAAGGATTTCATGGACGAGCATGAGAACCTGCAGCTCAAGGGCGGTCTGCTCGACGGTGCTGAGGTTTCCGTTGAGGAGGCTCTCAAGATTGCCGATCTCCCGAGCAAGGAACAGCTCATGGCAATGCTGGCATCTGCAATTCAGGCTCCTATCACGGGTCTTGCACGCGTTGTCAACGCCCCGATCGAGTCTCTCGCTCGCGCCATCAAGGCTGTCAGCGAAAAGGAAGCTGCGTAAGTACGTTAGTTTTCTGGTGTTTTACCGTATCAGTTTATTTCAGGCAGTTAAGATGGCTGCCGCTGTATGAAAGGTTACAAAAATGACCAAGGAAGAAATTCTCGAAGGCATCAAGGGCCTGACCCTTCTTGAGGCCGCTGACCTCGTCCATGACATCGAAGAGGCATTTGGCGTTTCCGCCGCTGCCCCTGTTGCAGTTGCTGCTGCTGCCGCTCCTGCTGCTGTTGAGGAAGAGAAGACCGAGTTCGACGTCTCCCTCGAGTCCTTCGGCGACAACAAGATTGCTGTCATCAAGGTTGTCCGTGAGCTCACCTCTCTCGGCCTGAAGGAGGCCAAGGCTAAGGTTGAGGAGGCCCCGACCGTCATCATCGAGGGCGCTTCCAAGGACGACGCTGAGGCTGCCAAGGCCAAGCTCGAGGAGGCCGGTGCTGCTGTCGTCCTGAAGTAAATTCAGGTTTCATAGCACTTGCTGTGCGCCGCTCCGTTTTGGGGCGGCGCATTTTTTATGCCTGACGGCGCTACCGTCTCGGTTCATGCGCAACTTGCCGATATCGGCTGGGTGCCCCCCAACGCATTGAGTCCCTGACAAACTGCGCATTTAGCGGAATTATTGTCACGCGCCTCGTTTCATGTTCCAGGTTGGCAGCGAGGATATGGCGGCCTGTGCATTTAGCGGAATTTTCGTCACGCTTTGGAGTGACGGACAAAAAACCCGTTAAATGTGTAGGTCGTTCTCTTTTCCCGAGCGCACCGATGCTATGTTGCAACAAAACAGCAGGTCAGCATGGTATCTGCTTCGAGTGCCACATCAAGAAACGAGGAAAGGCGTGCATTTAAGCCCTTTTTTGCCACGAGCCCCGGATGGTGGGCAATAAATCCGTTCAATGCATAGGTTTTCCAACGCTCAACAGCCGCCATCTCTCCGGACT
>CADBRF010000232.1 GCA_902796975.1 uncultured Coriobacteriaceae bacterium | reverse complement strand
ATGGTCACTCCGGCTCGCATCTCCACCTTCCAGATTGCCGCCTCGTCGGAGACGTCGAGGAGCGTGGCCGTGCCCCATGGAGCTAGCGCCCTGCGACCTGAATAGAGCTGGGGAACATGCTCTTCGCGCAGCTTCTCCGTGACCTTATCGATTGAGCCAAGCTCGCTTTTCGCGGCAATGAAAACCGTATCCGCCATATCGATGATGAGAGCGTCTTCGATGCCGAGCGTCACGACGGCGCGGCTGTGATCCTGCTCGCTGATTGTCACGTTACGGCTCTCGACGGTATAACCCGCCCCCGTCACACGGTTGCTGGCTCCATCCGGGATACCAGCCTGAGCGATATCCAAGAGCGAAGACACTGTGGCAAACGGAATGGTGGTGGGAATGGCAACGAGCTTGCGTGAGACTTCGAGGGCCGCCTCTTCGTAAGTCGTGTCGGGCAGCGCCCCCACAACCGCGCGCGCATCGTCATTGAGATAATCGTGAGTATCGAGCAGGGAGAGGAAATCCGCTGTTTCGGCAATGCGTCGGGACGCGCTCGTCTCAAAAGTCCCCCCTGCCTCGCCCGCATACTTGAGCTGCCCGAGAAAGACCGTAGCACGGGCAACCATGATGCCCGTATACCACCATGCCCCCTCCCGGTGGGCATGCTGGGCAGCCGTGGGTGTAGCGTTTGCCTTGAAAAGCCGCACTTCAAAGCTATCGTCGATATTCTCGAAGTGGCGTCCATGCCGTACGTAGGAATAGCCGAACACCCGGTCTTTCTGCTCGGTGCAGATGAGGGAGATACGGTCGCGAATGGCAATCTGATAGGCACGATAGAGAAGCCTCTCCCAACGGTCATCGAGCAGCATGGAGAGGTTGGTAGGCGTCACGAGCACAATCGCGCCTGGATCCTCTCGGCGCACACAGGCGCAGGCGAGGGCCACGGCGAAGGCGGTGCCGCGCTGGGTTGGTTCGATGATGATATCGACGCTCTTCTTGCCCGAAAAGCCCAAGCTCTCAAGCTCACCTTTGATGACCGGTGCGAGACGCTCCGTTGTCACCACGTGCAGGGCATAGGAGGAAAAGGGGGCGAGGCGTTCGACCGTGGCGTCGAGCAGGGTTTTGTTCGTGTCGGTGCCTGCGGGCGCCAGGCACGCAGGAGCTTCTTCGCGAGCAACAGGCCAAAGCCGCAGGCCATAGTCTTCTGCGAGCAAGACGATATGGAGATGTGGATAGACTTGAGCCACGAATTACACCGTTTCTCATATTGCCCGCATCCGCGGGTGCCAAATGTTCCTTGCTATTCTAGCAGCAGAGAAAGGCGAGAACGCACGTGGCATCCACATACAGGCACGTGGAGCTCATAATATGGAAAGCGGGCGAGTAGAGGAAACTCGCCCGCTCTCCATATGTGTGCATGTGTTTCAGACAAGTCACATTATAGGACGTTATCCAATAATGGCAAGAGTCTATTTTAAATAAATGACATTTACCTCGTAGACAATTGTCGTGTGACTTTCCTACTATTTTTTCACACGACATTTGTCTACGAGACAACTGTCATGGAGCGCTAAATGTGCTCGGGAATTGTACGACCCCGTTTGTCCTTCTCCCGGTTCTTTGCCTGCATCTGAGCGGCATGCATGCGGTTGAGCGCATTGACGTAGGCCTTGGTGGAACTGACCGTAACATCGCCATCAGATCCACGCCCGGTAAAGACATCGCCATTGGGAGCCATGATGCGCATGGTGACCTCACCGATAGCGTCAACACCCCGCGTGACGGATTGCACGGTGTACTCTATGAGCTCGTTTTCCTCCTGAACAATCTTGTTCACCGCGTTGTACATGGCGTCGATGGGACCCACGCCGTATTCGCTGACAGTGTGCGTTCTGCCATATGCGTCGGTCATCGTGACCGTCGCCGTTGGAATGAGCGGTTGTCCGCAGGAAATCTGCACGGCATCGAGCTTGTAGATGGCGTTCTTGTTGCGGTCTTGCTCGCTCATAAGGGAATGCAGGTCTTCGTCGTAGACCTGGTTTTTACGGTCTGCCATCTCGAGGAAGGCTGCATAAATCTTCTCAAAGCGTTCGTCCGTGAGATCGGAATAGCCAAGCTCTTCCAGACGCTGGCGCAGGGCATGGTGACCACTACGGGCGGTGAGAACAATCTTACTGCCGGCCGCGCCCACATCTTCCGGCGCAATTATCTCGTAGGTTGACCGGTTCTTGATAACCCCGTCCTGGTGGATGCCAGAGCTATGGACGAAGGCATTGGCTCCCACGATCGCCTTGTTGGGCTGGACACTTACGCCCGAGATACCGCTCACGAGCTTGCTCGCGCGGGTAAATTCCTTGGGGTCGATGGTGGTATAGGCATCGAGATCGTCGCCATGGAGTTTGATTGCCATGACGACTTCCTCCATAGCGGTGTTGCCCGCGCGCTCGCCAAGGCCGTTGATGGTGCATTCCACCTGAGTAGCGCCGTTCATCACACCAGCGAGCGAGAGGGCGGTCGCCATGCCAAGGTCGTTGTGACAGTGGACGGAGACCGTCACATCCTCGATGCCATCAACGTGCTCCATGAGGTAGTTGATACGCTGGCCAAACTCCCACGGCACGCTGTAGCCCGTGGTATCGGGAATATTCACCACCGTTGCACCGGCCTTGATGACCGCTTCGATCATCTTGGCGAGGTCTTCATAAGGGGCACGGCCCGCGTCTTCTGCATAGAACTCGACATCCTCGACATACTTGCGGGCACGTTTGACCGCCATAACGCCACGGTCTATCGCCTCATCGAGCGTCATGCCCCTGAACTTGTATTTGAGATGCTGCGGAGAAACTCCCAGGCCCGTATGGATGCGGGGACGCTCGGCAACCTTGAGCGCGTCTGCGCACACGTCGATATCGTTTTCAACAGCCCGGGTGAGGCCACACACGACACACTTGTCTCCGCAGAGCTTGGCAATATCCTGCACAGATTTGAAATCGCCCGGGCTCGAAACGGGAAATCCCGCCTCGATGACATCCACACCGAGGCGGAGGAGTTCACGGGTGATAACGAGTTTCTCCTGAGCGTCCATGCTCGCTCCGGGCGATTGCTCGCCATCGCGCAAGGTCGTATCGAAAATGTCGATTTTTCGTGCCATGGGACATGCCTCCAGAGGTGATTGATTCGCCGTGCAAAGTGTAGCAGGTCGGCAGGCGTCCGAACTGAAATTGAGCTTCGTTTTGGGATCATCTAAAGGAAGCAGAACCATCATTTCCAAAACCGACTCCCGCAGCCGCGGATATACTGGTGCATGTAGTTTTGGACGACACGAATCCAGATAGAGGTGGACTATGCCAGCAGAAAACCGCAACGGGCAGGATATCGTTCTCGATGTTTCCAAAGTGGTTGAGCTGGAACAGGCTATCGCCGCTTCAGGCACCTCTCTTGCAACGCTCATGCGAAGAGCAGGAACCGCCATTGCCAGAGCAGTTGAAGAGCTCCAACCTGATACAGGCCGCGGCATTGCCGTGCTTGCTGGCTCCGGCAACAACGGCGGAGATGGCTGGGTAGCAGCAGAAGTGCTCGCGGCGAACGGCTACCCGGTCATGGTCGTTTCCACCAAGGAGCCCGAAGCAATTCATGCCCAACCAGCCCATGACGCCGCGCAGACAGCTCTTGCATCCGAGGACTTCAAGGCTGGCAAACTCACCTATTGCACAGCAGACGATATACAGGCTGTTGACCAAGCGCTCGAGCAAGCCTCCGTCATCATCGATGCTTTGCTGGGAACCGGTTTCACCGGTGCCGAACTCCGCCCAGCCTATGCCCAGCTCATTGCTGCTGCAAACAGTCAGCGCACGGCCCGCGGAGCCAAGGTTGTGGCAGCGGATGTTCCAAGCGGCTTATCCGCTCAAACGGGAGAGTGCTCAAAACCGTGCATGGAGGCAGATCTCACCGTAACGATGATGGTAAAGAAGCCAGGACTCCTCACACCTGCTGGAGCAAAACAGTGTGGCGAGCTGCGCGTGGCAGATATCGCCGACTTGACCCCGTTTCTCTAGCAGGGAAAGCGGACTCGCCTACTCGAAAACACGCGCGTTGAACTCCTTATAGATGCCAAGCAATGGCTCTTCAAGCTTGTCCAGTGCCTTCTGTTTGAGCCAACCGGGGATCTCGTAGGTCGCCTCCGCCATGCTGCCTGCAATGGCGGCAAGGGTATCGCTGTCACCACCGAGAGAGACCGAAAGACGAATAACCTGCTCAAAGTCCTCTCCTTCGAGAAGCGCGACAAACGCCTGGGGCACCGTGTGCTGGCAGGATTCGTTGAACCGATAGGTTGGACGAATCTCGCCGCAGGTCATGCTCAAATCGTATCCGTAGGTATCCTCAACATATGCCCTGACCTCGTCTTTTGTCGAACCAGTGCGCAACAAGTAGATTGCCGCAGCAACCGACTGGGCGCCCTTGATTCCCTCTGGGTGATTATGGGTGACTTCGGCTGAAATCTTGGCGAACCTCTCAGTCTCTTCGAGCGAGCCATAGAGCCAGCCGGCGGGGGAAACGCGCATCGCGCTGCCATTGCCCCAGCTGTTATAGGGATGAGGATGTTCTGAGGCAAGCCATCCCCTGAACCTTCCCCCATAGCCCGCGTGGGGAAATTGATGTCCAAGCTCCTGCATTGCCCTGATAACTGCCTGGCGGGAAGCTTTCTCATCGCCCGCGCCCTCCATGAGTCCTTGGGCAACGGCGCAGGTCATGACCGTGTCATCTGTGAAGAACGTTCCCGGGCCAAGCAGGTCGAACTCGGTTGTCTTGATGTTGTCGAACTCGTAGACACTGCCCGCCATATCACCAATCATTGCGCCAAGCATACTGACCTCCTCACACTATCGAAAAGTACGGAATCAGACTATCACGCCCCTGTGACACGATTGAGTGGGAATAACGGGAATTCCGTCCATCTAGTGCATTCTTTTAGCATCTAGTGGCAGGTATTAACGTTTATTGCGATACAGT
>CADBRF010000231.1 GCA_902796975.1 uncultured Coriobacteriaceae bacterium | reverse complement strand
TCCTCGCCAATCTCGAGCTTGCCTGCGGGAATTTCGACCGTGACTCGTTCGAGAGCCGTGCGGTACTGGCGCACGAGCAGCACACGACCTTCGCCATCGAGCGCAATCACGGCAACGGCACCAGGATGCCTGATGACCTGGTGTACCTTGCGATTGCCATTGGGAAGCTCAATATCCACGTCGTCGACCTTGAGGAAGCTGCCGTTGTAGGCACGGTGCGAATCGAGGATTTTCTCGGAGAGCGCTTCATCGTCAACTTGCTGGATAAGCTCAACTTCTCCCAGAGCATCGTTCACACTGCCAAACGTGGTGCTCGGCTCAACGTAGCTGTCGTCGCCATAGAGAATCTCGCCGTAATCCAGGGGAATCTCTTCTACATTCTCCGCATAGTCATCCGATTGAACCCCAGCTTCAGCGTAATCGCCAGCGGGTTCGCCTTCGTTCAGATAGGCATCGTCATCCGCCGCGTCTACGAGATAGTCGTCGTTGTCTCGATCTTGTTCCATAAGCTTCAATCCTTAACTCAGGCAGGGTGAATCTCGCCGAGTTCCGTCAGATTTCACCCAATTCAAACGCTTTTTGCTCGATGCTTGTAAAAAAATTGCGTTTGTTACCACCTAAACGCAGTACTCCGATGTATACAGACCGTGTTTCTTCGTTTTATTAGACACATTCTCAGTATTTGTTGTTTAAAAACGCTTCCCTACTCGGCAATAAAGCACAGATGTGGTAACAAACGTCATTTTCTTACAGAGCGATCCGCTGGACTCCTTTCCAGCGGGTCGTTATCAGTTCGCTAGTTCCAAGCCTCGCGGCCGCGAAGGGCACGTGCGCCGATATCATGGCGCATGAACATGCCGTCCCAGCTGATGAGACTGCATGCCTTATAGGCAAGGTCACGAGCAGCCTCGAAGCTGTTCCCCAGGGCAGTCACGTCGAGAACACGGCCACCGTTGGTGTAGAAAACGCCATCTTCGAGCTTAGTACCCGCATGGTAGACCGTGACGCCATCGAGCGCAGCAGCATCTTCGATACCAGAGATGGGCAGGCCCTTCTTGTAGGAGCCTGGGTACCCGCCGCTCGCGAGCACGACAGTGACTGCCCATTCGTCGCGCCATTCGAGCTCAATCTGGTCAAGCTTGCCTTCGGCAGTTGCAACCATCACATCCACGAGATCAGTTGCGAGGCGCGGGAGCACAACCTGCGTCTCGGGGTCGCCAAAGCGGCAGTTGAACTCGAGCAGCTTGGGGCCTTCCTCGGTGAGCATGAAGCCGCCATAGAGGCAGCCTCGATAGTCGATACCTTCAGCAGCCATTCCTGCAACTGCGCGCTTCATAACGTCCACCATCGCATCGTGCTCTTCGGGCGTGACAATCGGCACCGGCGAATAGGCACCCATGCCGCCCGTGTTGGGGCCTTCGTCGCCCTCGTAGGCGCGCTTGTGGTCTTGAGATTCCGCCATGGGGTAGACGGTCTTGCCATCGGTGAAGGCGAGCATGGAGCACTCGGGGCCCGTCATCATTTCCTCGATGACAACCGTCGCACCGGCAGCGCCAAAACGCCCGTCAAAGCACTCGACAACCGCTTCTTCGGCTTCTGCCTGCGTGAGGGCGACGGTCACTCCCTTGCCCGCTGCCAGGCCATCGGCCTTGACGACGATGGGCGCACCTTGCTCGGCGATGTAGCGCAGGGCGGAATCGGAATCCGAGAAGGTACCGTACTTGGCCGTGGGCAGGTCGTACTTGGTCATGATCTGCTTGGAGAAGTCTTTGGAGCCCTCGATGCGAGCGCCGGCGGCATTGGGGCCAAAGCAATCGATGCCAGCATCGCGCACGGCATTGGCAACGCCTGCAACCAGCGGAGCTTCCGGACCAATCACCACAAGACCGCAGTCCTGCTCCTTGGCAAACGCGGCAACCGCGTTGCCGTCGAGAATATCAAGCTCGACATTGGTGCCGATGGCTGCCGTGCCGCCATTGCCCGGAGCGATAAACAACTTGTCGCACCGGGGCGACTTCGCCAACGACGTTGCCAGCGCGCATTCGCGCCCGCCGGAACCCAGAAGCAGAATGTTCATTAGTCCTCCCAAGAACGCATGATGGTCTGATCGCGATCGGGACCAACGGTGATGATGCTAATTGGGGCGCCGCAGAGTTCTTCGAGATGCTCGACGTAGTCCTTGGCCGCCTGGGGCAGCTCCTCGTAGGAGCGGCAGTTGCTGATATCGCACTTCCAGCCAGGCATCTCCTCGTAGATGGGCTTGGCATGGTGGAAGGCGGTCTGCTGGTTGGGCACGTAGTCGTAGACCTTGCCATCCGCCTCGTAAGCGGTGCAAATCTTGATGGTGTCCATGCAACCGAGGACATCGAGTTTGGTGAGGGCGATGTCGGTGAGGCCATTGACCTTCACGGCATAGCGGGCAACTACGGAGTCAAACCAGCCGCAGCGACGCTTGCGCCCGGTGGTGACCCCGTACTCATGGCCAACCTCGCCCAGCTTGGCGCCATCTTCGTCGAAAAGCTCTGTGGGGAAGGGGCCGCTGCCGACGCGCGTGAGATAGGCCTTGGCAATGCCGAGAACCTTTTGAATCCTGGTGGGGCCAACGCCCGCGCCCGTCATGGCACCGCCAGCTGTGCAGTTGGAGGAGGTCACGAAGGGATAGGTACCATGGTCGATATCAAGCTGGGTTGCCTGAGCGCCCTCGAAGAGGACCTTCTTGCCCTCATCGAGCGCATCGTTGAGCATGCGGCTGCAGTCCACCACATGCGGGCGGATGATCATGGCGTAGCCGAGATACTCCTCGCAGATATCCTCCACCTTGTAGGTGGGCATGGAGTAGATATCGCGGAGAATCTCGTTCTTGACCGCCAGAGCAGCTTCAACCTTTTCGCGCAGGATCTTCGGGTCGAGGAGGTCTTGGATGCGGATGCCGATGCGCGTGTACTTGTCCTGGTAGCAGGGGCCAATGCCGCGCTTGGTGGTGCCGATCTTGTTCGTGCCAAGGCGCGACTCGCTAGCGCCGTCGAGAGCGATGTGGTAGGGCATGATGACATGCGCGTTGCTGGAAATTTTGAGGCGCTCGGTGGAGATGCCCTGCTTTTCGAGCCCGGTCATCTCTTCGGTGAGGACCTTGGGGTCGATGACAACGCCGTTGCCAATGACGGGTGTGACGGTGTCATACATGATGCCAGATGGAATGAGGTGCAGCGCGAGCTTGGTATCGCCGTGGATGACGGTGTGGCCGGCGTTGTTTCCTCCCTGGAAACGGACGACGTAATCGTAGTTATGGGCGAGCATGTCGGTGACTTTGCCCTTGCCCTCGTCGCCCCATTGCGTGCCTACGAGAATGGTACCTGCCATAGTATGCAGTCCTTTCGTTGGGTGGACTTACACCATGATTCTAGCGTATGCCAAACCCGCTGTGGGAAACGCGAACGCAAGCAACACATACAAGCAGGACAGTGGAAACACGTCTCGCCCGGCAGCCGCTGAGCCTGCGAACAGTGAAGGCGTTCGCGGGATCGGACAACCGGGCGAGAATCGTTTCAGCGCTTACCGCAGTCTATGCGGAAGGGAAGCAGGGGGTCCTAGTCCTCCGACAGGATGCAGGCGGGCTTCAGGCAGTCTTTCCAGGCCTTCTGGCGCAAGGTGAGCTCCATCTCCTCGACGCCGTGGTTGATGTGGGTCCAGATCGGGGTCGGATCGAACTTGCCATTGGCGATCATCTTGAGATAGCGGTCGAGCATCCAACGTCCGCCCGTGTTCTGCCACCAGCTGAAGTACTGGGTGCGCATGCCGCTGTTCCAGGAGGGCACGTGGATGGTGGCGTCGTCGTAGAAGGCGTTGACGGAGGTGACGCTGCCCATGGGACGGGTCATGCGGATTGCCTGGTCAACTGTCTCTCCCTTGCCGCCGCAAAGGAAGGAGACATCAACCGGGCCGCCGTTGAGCTCGAGCACCTGCTCTACAACGTCACCATCGTGGTAGTCAACAAAATCGGTGGCACCATAGCTTGCGGCGATCTTGCGAGCGAGCGGGTTGGAGCCAATGCAGATGATGCGGCCCGCGCACTTGAGGTCGACGGCGCGCGTCGCGCACAGGCCAACCGGCCCAATGCCGAAGATAACAACAGTGCTGCCAAAGGGGATATCCGTCTTCTCGACGCCCTGCCAGGCAGTGGTCATCATGTCGACGACCATGAGAGCCTGGAGGTTGGTGACATTGTCGGGGATCTTCGCGCAGTTCATATCTACATCACGGCACACGATGTGCGTGGCGAACGTGCCATCACGCTTGAAGCCCCAGTCAAAGGCCATGCCACCCTGGGAGAAGGTGGCACCTCCCTGCTGAGCCTCGATGCTGTGCCAGTCGGGCGTGAGCGAGGGGACGCAGATGCGGTCGCCGGGCTTGAAGTATTCGACACGCTCGCCGACCTTCTCCACAACGCCCACGCACTCGTGACCGATGAAACGGCCCTTGATTTCGGGCATGATGAAGTCATCGACGATGCCGGTGTCGGTATTGCAGGTGGAGACAGTGGTCACCCTGATGAGAGCCTCGTAGATATCGGGATCGGGAAGTTCCTTCTCCCCCAGCTGAACCTGGCCAGGCCCCATGAGAATCAGACCGGTTGCCTTTGTACCCATAATGCAGACCTCACTCTTCTCTCTTGCCGCCCGGCCGTGCCAGGCAGCTTCTATCACGGCGAATCACAGCAGGTTGAACGCTCATGAGCGCTGACTGGTGCAGCCTTCACCTGTCAGCGTGCACAGGGCAAGACTCAGCAGATCCAGCGTGCTTAGTGTGGACATCCCACTGATTTCGGCCGCCTTTTCCAAACGATAGCGAACGGTGTTTCTATGAACGGCAAGGTCAGCTGCCGTTTCGTTGACATCTCCCATGTGCCGCAGGTACGCCTCGAGAGTACGCACGTATTCCGTCTTGTGGGAAAGGTCGTATGCGCTGAGCGTACAAATGGGCTCTGTGATGAAATCGCGGAGGCTTATCTTCTCCTCTAACGCCTCGGCAGCAATGAGCCCGATGTACTCGTCAAAGTAGAAAGCAGTCTCCTCGGGCTTCGTCTTGATGCCCATGGCGGCAGCTTCGCGCGCTTGCCACTTGAGCGATTCAAAGGGAAAGAGGTCGTGGGCCACCCTGCTGACACCGCAGTAGAGATCCAGCGACCTGAGGAGGCTTATCACCTCTCTGGTGAGGCTTTCTGGGGCTCCGCCGCTGCCCACGCCCGTCACCAGCAGATAGAGCGTGTTCTCGGAGAGCACGAACACTCCCTCGGGAAAGAACTTGCGAAGGCGTGCCGACGCATAGAAATCAACCGGCATATTCGACTGGTTGCGGGTCTCGATTGCGACGAGCATGTAGTTTGGGCCCGCCAGCCCACCTTCCTTGAACACGCTAAACGCCTCATCGAAAGCCTCGCGAGTTGAATAATGGCCAGCGAGGAGGCCTTGGAGGAAGAACTTGGGCAAGCTGTTCTCTCCGCTATGCTCGCCCTCGCTCGACCAGGCAAAAGCAAAGGCATCGGCAATGAGCCCGATAGCCTCAAGCCGCCATTCTTCAAAGGGTATTTCCTTGGAGAGAGCGGCGACATAGCCGAGTATTTTTCCGTTTCTCCGAATTGCAGCGGCATAGCGCGGAGAGTCCTTGAAAAAGCCCCAGTCGATGAAGATGGGGTGGAAGTCGTCGCCATAGGCACTGAAGAGGCCATCGTCGAGATAGACCTTGATGTACTTGAAGTCGATGCGCTCGCCAATTGCAGTCTCATCCCACTGCTCATCTCCGAATGATGCCACGGGATATTTGCAAGTTGTGACAAAGGAATCGTCGGACGCAACGATGGGCATGCCCATGATCTCGCTCGCAACGCGGCCCAGCATCTGCTGGTCTTCTTGCCTCAGCGCATCAAAAAGACGGCTGCGAACCTCATCGAGATTCACGTAAACCACACCCTTCTTCTGGGCATTGCAAGGCGAGTAAACGCCCGGCCGAGCATGTAGGCCTAGAACCCATATTCAATGTAACCGTATCAGGCAGAGGTGGATATAGGCACAATGGAAATTTTGGAGACATAAACTTGGATTGGAGCACAAGTTTATTCTCTAAAAAGATTGTCAAAAAATCTTGGAATTTGCCATATCGAGGGAGTTTTACAAGAAAAGCTCGCATGCCATCGGTCTTCTGAAAGATTTGGTTGTGCATGTTCACAAGACAGAATAGAGCTCTCAATAAACCGCGTTTCACGTGCAAAAACGTATGTGGCGTTCTTCGTATCTGTTTTATATGCCACATTGCCAAGGCGCAATTTGTTTCTGAGCACATGTCGTTAACCGTTACTGTGCCGTAAACTATTCAGTGTTTGAGAGGTCTTATTTCTCCGCAAACGGTTGTTGCATTTGCACATACCAACCTTCATGGGCATATCGGGTTTCCAGGGGAAGGGAAGCCGACGCTCTGTGGATTGTGCGAGGAAATAAATAGAGGGGCGGGCAGCATGTCTACAGAGAACAATCTTTGCGATGATGCTGTCGTTATTCAGGAAACCAAACAAATCATCGCCAACCACCCCCAGCGTACGGGGCAACTTCTGAGCGTACTTAATGACGTCCAGGAGAAATTCCGCTATCTTCCCCAGCCAGCCCTCAACGTCATCCAAGAAGAGCTTGGCGTCTCCCAGAAACTGCTCGAGTTCTTTGGCACCTTCTTCGACGATCTTTCCCTCGATCCAGTTGGCCGCTACATCATCCAAGTGTGCAACGGCACGGCTTGCCATACGCTGGGCTCCATGCGCCTGCTCGCGAAGTTCGAGGACCTTCTTGGCATTCATGATGGCGAGACCACGCCAGATGGCCGCATCACCCTCAAGACCGTGAATTGCGTGGGCGCCTGCGGCATTGCCCCCGTCGTCATTGGCGGCGGCGAAGTCTATGGCCGTGTGGGCATTACCCGTGTGGCAGACATCGTGAGCGCAGTGAAGAATATCGACGATGTTGCCCGTGGCGCCGCAAAACAGGCAGAAAACACTGCGTCAGCGCCCAAGGCGGAAACAGAACTTGAGCTGGCACCCTCCGGGAACACGCCCATGAAGTGCCTTGCCTCCCTGGCAAGCGCTGCCACCGCAAGCCTTGGTAGCTGGCAGACACGCATAGCCGTGGGCCTGGCAACCTGCGGGAGAGCCGCCGGCGCCGAAGCCATCTACAGCATCCTCGAGCACGACCTCGCCGACGAAAGCGCATCAATCCAGCTTGCACCCGTGGGCTGCAAGGGCCTCTGCTCCTACGAGCCGCTCGTGGAAGTGGAAACCGCTGAGGCGAGTTCTGCCATGTATGGGCTTGTGGACGAAGAATGCGCACATGCAATCGCCGCTCTCGCTTGCGGCACGCCAACAGACAAGCAGAAGGCTCTGCTCGATGAGCATCGTCTTGATGCAGATATCCTCGCGCCCGAAGAGCGTCGCGTCCTTGCCAACTGTGGGGCTATCAACCCGCATTCGCTGGCAGAATACCTGGCTCGCGGTGGCTATGCCGCCCTTGCAAAGGCGCTCGAGGAGAGCAGCGCCTCAGCAATCATCGATGAGATTGAAAGCGCCGGCCTCCGTGGCCGCGGCGGGGCGGGTTTCTCCACAGGCAAGAAGTGGCGGTCTTGTGCATCAGCACCCGTGAACGAGAGTGCAAACCCCACTGAGCCAGCTCGCTACTTCATCGTCAACGCCGACGAGGGCGACCCCGGCGCCTATATGGACCGTGGCCTGCTCGAAAGCGACCCTCACCGCGTGCTCGAGGGCCTCATCATCGGCGCCTATGCCATTGGCGCTCCACGCGGATACTTCTTCATCCGCGCCGAATACCCCCTCGCGGTCAAGACCGTGCAGGAGGCTATCGACGCAGCCTACGCCGCCGGCCTGTTGGGCAAGAACATCCTCGGCAGCGAGTTTTCCTTCGACGTCTCCATCGTGCGAGGCGCTGGCGCGTTCCTGAACGGCGAATCCACCGCCATGGCAAACGTGCTCGAGAACAAGCGCTGCTTCCCGCGCGTCAAGCCTCCCCACCTCACCGAGAGCGGTCTGTGGGGCAAACCGACCTGCCTCAACAACGTGGAGACTTTGGCGAATGTGCCCGGCATCGTGGAGCATGGCGCAGGCTGGTTCCGCAGCGTGGGGACCGAAATGAGCCCCGGCACGAAGGTCTTCTCCGTGACGGGGTCTGTGGAACGCAGCGGGCTCGTAGAAGTGCCACTCGGCATCACCCTGGGCGAGCTTGTCGAGAACGTGGCGCATGCCACCAACCCCAAGGCCGTGCAGGTGGGAGGCCCCTCAGGCGAGTTCATTCCCGCCGCTATGGAAAACCTCGAGGTGAGCTTCGAGGGTCTCAAGAGCGTAGACGGCATGATGGGTTCCGGCGGCTTCGTGGTGCTCTCGCAGGAGCAATGCGTGGTGGACACCGCCCTCTACCTCACCAAGTTCTGCGCCAGCCAGTCCTGCCGCAAGGAGCGCGAATGCCCCGATGGCATGGATGAGGCGGCAGAGCTGCTGGAGAAAATCACCAAGGGCAAGGGCACACGCGAAGATGTGGCCCGCATCGAGGAGCTGGCGCTTCGCAACCGTGAGGTTACCCATTGTGGGCTGGGCAGAACCGGTCTCAACCCCGCGCTTTCAAGCATCCGCTATTTCCCAGAGGAATATGAGGCACACCTCAACAAGACCTGCCCGGGTCTCGTGTGCAAGGACCTCGTCTCCTACGTCATCGATACATCCAAGTGCAAGGGTGAGCGCTGCTGCCTCACCACCTGTCCAGGCAACGCAATCAAGGGAAGTTTCGGCAAGCCAGGCCGCATTGTGCCACGTCTGTGTCAGAAATGCGGCATGTGCGTTGTGAGCTGCTGCTACGGCGCGGTTCACAAAGTGAGTCCAGCCGTTACGAGATAGAGAGCATGCGGTTCGAAAGGAGGATTGCTCAGTAAAGTTCCAAGCATGTGACGAGACCGTATAGAGAGAGGATCTAATCAATGGGAGACATCAAACCCGAATTTGGTCCACTGGAAGGCCAGCTCGAGGCCGTGCAGGAAAGAATGGCCGAGAAGCACACGGGCGAGGAAATCAAGTACATGACCTGCAACCAGAACGGCTGCTTCGACATGTGCCTGCTCAAGTGCCACGTGAAAGACGGCGTCATCACCGCCATCGAGACCGACAATATCGTCCACCCCAACTGCGCTCGTGAGGATGCCTATGTCGACCCGAGCGAATTCGACAAGGGTATGTTCCAGCACCGCGCCTGCGTGCGTGGCCGTGGCTGGCGTAAGGACGTCTATTCCCCCAACCGCATCAAGTACCCCATGCTCCGCGTTGGACCCAAGGGTTCTCGCAAGTTCAAGCGCATCAGCTGGGATGAAGCCCTCGACCTCCTCACTGAGAAATATCTTGAGACCCGCGAGAAGTACGGCCCGATGAGCGTCTACTGCGACGGCCTCATGGGTGGCTCGACCGACTACATCGGCCAGTTCATGCCCGG
>CADBRF010000230.1 GCA_902796975.1 uncultured Coriobacteriaceae bacterium | reverse complement strand
CAACCGCATGGAGGAGGCAGGAGCCCATATCCTCAAGCTCAACATAGGCAACCCCGCTCCCTTTGGCTTCCGCACTCCCGATGAGGTCGTACAGGATATGGCTCACCAGCTCACCGAGTGCGAAGGCTATTCCGATAGCAAGGGCCTCTTCTCGGCTCGCAAGGCCATCATGCAGTACTACCAGCTCAAAGGCTTGCCCAACGTGGAGATGGGCGATATCTATACGGGCAATGGCGTCTCCGAACTCATTAACCTCTGCATGTCCGCTCTGCTCGACGATGGTGATGAAATCCTCATCCCGGCGCCTGATTATCCGCTGTGGACCGCATGCGCCACTCTTGCCGGTGGCAATGCCGTGCACTACCTCTGCGATGAGCAGGCGGACTGGTATCCAGACATGGACGATATCCGTAAGAAAATCACGCCCCGGACCAGGGCCATCGTCATCATCAACCCCAACAACCCCACAGGCGCGCTCTACCCGCGCGAAGTGCTCCAGGAAATCGTCGATATCGCCCGCGAACACCAACTCGTCATCTTCAGCGACGAGATTTACGACCGTCTGGTCATGCAGGGGGAAGGGGAGCACGTCTCCATCGCTTCGCTTGCGCCCGACCTCTTCTGCGTGACCTTCTCTGGTCTCTCAAAATCGCACATGATCGCAGGCTACCGCATCGGTTGGATGGTGCTCTCCGGCAACAAGCGCATTGCAAAGGATTACATCGAGGGCATCAACATGCTCGCCAACATGCGCCTGTGTTCGAACGTGCCCGCCCAGTCCATCGTCCAGACTGCTCTCTGGGGCCATCAGAGCGTGAAAGATTACATCGTGCCCGGTGGCCGTATCTACGAGCAGCGCGACTTCATCTACAACGCGCTGAGCAGCATCCCCGGTGTCACAGTCTATAAGCCCAAAGCTGCCTTCTACATCTTCCCCAAGCTCGATAGGAAGAAGTTCAATATCACCAACGATGAGCAGTTCGCTCTCGACCTGCTCAAGGACAAGAAGGTGCTCGTCGTGCAGGGGACGGGCTTCAACTGGCCTGACCCCGACCATTTCCGCATCGTCTACCTCCCGCGCCGCCGCGTGCTGGGGGAGGCAATGGAGAAGCTTGCCGACTTCTTGAGCTACTACCGTCAGTGAGCGATAAGCGAGGCCATGTTCTCGAGCGTTTCTTCGATATCGTCGTTGATGAGGATAGACCGCTTTTCGATTGCCTTGGGGCAGAGAGTCTGGCTCAGGTTCAGGCAAGCGTATAGGGCATGACGGTTCTCGGCGACGTATTGCCAGAAGGGATATTTGATGATGCCCGGCGTGTTGTAGCCAACGCCGAGTTCCAGATAGAGGACATTTCCTTGGCGATGCGTGTTGAGGAAGTCGTGATATCTACGCGCCGCGGCATGCCATCCTTCGTCTTCCACGAAGGTGCCATCAGAGCGCAGGTTCATGGTTTCGGGCTTTCCACAAATAGGGCAGCGGGGGACGAGCTCGGTTGGTACACTCATCGAAGGGGTGACTCCTTCGGGAATGATGAGCTCGTTCGTTTCCGGTTCAATCTCAAATCCCTGGGCGAGAACCATCTGCTGCACGGTCGAGTAGTTATCGTAGGTATATTGGTGGCAGGGCACGCTGCACTGCCAGAGGCCGTAGTCGCCTTGCGTGTAGAACATCCGCTCCTTGACGAACCCTGCCAGCTGGAACTGGTGGTCAACGTTAGTGGTGAGGATGAAGTAGTCTTTGTCCTTTACAAGGTCGAGCAGGTATTCATAGGAATGATTTGGCGCCTTCTGGTAGCGGTTGCACCAGATATAGCGGCTCCAGAAGCTCCACGTCTGTTCGGGTGTTGGGAAGGGATAGAACCCGCCCGAGTACATGTCGTGGAATCCATACGCTGCTTCGAAGTCGCCGAAAAGGCGCTTGAAGCGCTCGCCTGTGTAGGTCATGCCGGCGGCAGTGGAAATGCCTGCGCCAGCACCGATGAGAATTGCGTCGGCGGCTTCGATAGCCAGGGCGAGTTCTCGTGTTGCCTGTGCTGTAGAGGTTGGGTCATTCTTTGCGAAGGTGTAGTCGTTCATATGTGTGACTCCTCTCAGGAGTTCTCTTGTGCTCTGTGATTATCCTAGAGGGAGAGGCCGAAAAACGTAAGACGGCACTATTTAGTGGGTTAGTTACCTTGAGGTAAGCATTGGGCGTCCAGGTGGGCAGGCACATCGAGCACGCAGCAAAGGGAGCGTCTCTGCCGTTGTGGCAGGGCGCTCCCGTTATGCCAAGAACCGGTATGTCTCTTTGCCGTTCCTACGCTCTCAGCCACACCTCGATGAGGTCTCCACGATGGGGTGTAAGCTTCATGCTGCTCGCGGGGAAATACGCGTCCATCGCGTCGCTTGCCTGCAGTGAGAGGTGCATTTCCGCAGATGGCCTTGCCTCAAGACAACCATCTTCTCCGACACTCAGGGCAACCTGTCTGATGGAGAAGAACTCATGCTTGAGCACCATAGGAGGACGGTCCTCTCCCTTGGCTTTATTGGGCTGCTCTCCCGTTTTTGGCTTTGGGCCGGCCTTGGGGAAGTCTTTTGCCAGACGAGCCGTGACCTTCTTGAGCTCGGTTGGCTGGCCCAGGTATTTCATCATGAGCGGATAGAGGTAGAAATCGGTGGTAAAGGAGGCGCCGCCCGGAGGGCCGGAGATGCCCACGACAGGTGTTCCGTTTACAACTGCTCCTGAGCTGTGGTGGCCAGGACCATGGTTGACCTCGTGATAGAGGACGGTTCCGACCTCGTCGAGCATCTCGACGTTCCAATCGTCAGACCCCTTGGACGAACCGGCGTTGAGGACGACGATATCAGCCTCGGCACAGGCCTTGAGCACGGCCTCTTTGATGGCTTCCTGGTTGTCCGGCACGATATCGAAGGCGATGGGAATGCCGCCCCACTGGCGGATCTTGCCGCAGATGAGCAGGCTGTTCGTCTCGATGTTCTTGCCTCGGGGAATTTCGGCAGCAGGAGTGACCAGCTCGTTTCCCGTGGGGATGAAGGCAACCTTCGGGCGGGCCAGGACTTTCGCCTCCGTGTTACCTCCCGAGGCGATGGCAGAGAGGAGAAGCGGTGTGAGCACGCATCCAGCGTTGACCAGCACATCTCCCTTTCGCATCGTGGAACCGGCGGCTTTGGTGCCTGCGTATTGCTTGGAGGGAGCGGCATCGAAGGAGATGGTCGCAAGGTCATCTGACAAGATGACATGCTCGATGGCGATGGCAGTGTCGAACCCTTCCGGCATACCCACGCCCGTATTTGCGAACTGCCACTGGTTGCCCCGTTCCCAGCCCGTGGTGTCGGGCATGCCATCTGCGAAGTCGTCCCAGTGGACTGCCACGGAATCCATGCGGCAGGTGAGCGTGTTGGGCATATCCAGCTGGGCGACCGCATCCTCGGCTAGAATACGGCTTTCGGCATTTGCCAGGGCAACTGTCTCCACAGCGGGCGAGAAATCCGCATGCGAGAGCAGAAGGGAAACGGCATCGTCGATGCTCACTTCGACGTGCTTTGAATGGTCGCGCATTGTCTAACCTCTTATTCCTCGTCGGGCGCGCTGAGCTCTAGGTAGCCGCGGAGCAGGCGCACGTACTTCTTGTGGGCTTCCTGCTCGGGCTGTGCGAAGGTCTTGTCAGCGTTCATCAGGGCGATGCCCAGACCGTCGTAGAGCTTGACTAGCTTCTCGGAGATATCGTTGCCATGCGCCCGGGTGTATTCAGAGAGGATCTTGGCCGAGAGGGGCGTGGTGCTGCCGAAATCGCTCTCGAGCATGTGCGTTTCGTTTATGAACTTGACGCATTTCTCCATGGAGTAGGTGCGGCTCATGAGGTCGTTCACGAAGGCGATTTCCTCTTCGCTGATGTTCT
>CADBRF010000229.1 GCA_902796975.1 uncultured Coriobacteriaceae bacterium | reverse complement strand
GCGGTTGCATCTATCGATCCTCTCCTCCCAGGGTCTCTCTGACCTCTTCGAAGGCCTCTTCGGCCGTGAGCGATTCTCCTTTAGCAAGTCTGTCTCGCCAGTCGGCGAGACTGGCAGCATCATAGTATGGCCGTCTCGCGCTCGCGGGCCCGGAGATGCGCTCTTGCACGAGTGCGCGGAAGCCGCCCATGAGATTCAAGTATGCGCCCCAGCTGGTATCGAATTCCCTCTCGAATCGTTTGCGCAGGTCGCGAGCGGTGCTCGGAGATGTGCCCTGCGTGGAGACGGCTATGGAGAGGGGACCTCGCTCGACGAGGGAAGGAACATAGAAATCGCACTTATCACGGACGTCCACGACGTTGACAAGGCAGTTGCGCTCGTGTGCCTCAGCTAACACGTCGTCGTCGACCTCTGGTATCCCGCAGGCGCTGAAGGCAATGGCGGCCCCAGCGAGGTCGCCCGGCTCGTAGGGACGGCGTTCGAGCTCGATGGCGCCAGAGCTCGCGAGCTCATTGATTTCCTCGGTGGCTTCCGGGGCGATAACGGTGACTTTTGCCCCATGGGCGAGAAGCGTTTTCACTTTGCGCTCTGCAACATCTCCGCCCCCAATAACCACAATGCGCCGGTTATGCAAATCCACGAAAATAGGGTAGAGCGAATACTTCTCATTTTGCGTGGCTTTTTCCACAGAACCCCCTCCATGCTCATGTGAACGTGTTCGCACTGTTCTTCTTCAGTATCGTACAAAAAAGGAGCGAACGGGTTCAATACCATTCGATTTACCGTGGGGTGACGGAATCCAGTATGAGCTGGGACGGAAATGTTGCAAACTCTATGGCTGTGCGGATTTTGATTGATAGTGGATACAAGCCGCTATATGATATCGACAAAGGTATAACCAACGAAGGGGTGGACATGGCTGGCTATCTGCGTGGATGCATCGTCTGCGGTGCACCGCTCAAGGAGTATCCGGATGCGCGTGAGCTCACCTGCGAACTGTGCGGCAAGACGTTCTCCGCCAATATGGAATGCGAGAACGGGCATTACGTTTGCGATGATTGCCACAGAAGCGGGGCGGTGGAATCCGTCTACGATCTCGTGAAAGACTGCACGTCAACTGACCCGGTCGAGATCTTGAACATCCTCATGGATCAACCGGAAACCCATGCCAATGGCCCGGAACACCACCAGCTTGTTGGCTGCGCAATGGCAACTGCCTATGCAAATGCTGGTGGAAATATTGACCTGGAGAAGACGATTGCCGAGATCATCAAGCGCGGTGGTCAGCTTCCCGGCGGTACGTGCGGCCTCTGGGGCACGTGCGGGGCGGCTTCGAGTTGTGGCATATTCCTCTCGGTCGTGCTGAGCCAGACGCCACTGCACGGCACGCACTACAGCGATGTCAACCGCCAGGTCTCACGCGCGCTCAACGCCATCGCAGAAATTGGCGGGCCCCGGTGTTGCAAGCGCAACGGATATCTCTCGCTTATGCAGTCGGTTGCCTATACAAATGCGGTCACGGGCTCGCACATGACCTTGCCTGAGCATATAACCTGCCATTACTCCCAGAACAACAAGCAGTGTCTGCACGAGAACTGCCCCTTCTTCCCGGGATCAGTGCGCCTGGCTCCTGCTGCCGATGTAACCCAGATTGGCACGCCCGAGGTGATGTTTGCTGAGTAGGCTCATGGCACTCAATAGGGTGCAAGCAATGGTTGGCTTCTCGTGTGGAGGCCAGCCATTCTTTCATGTGCGGAAAAGCGGGCGGGTTGAACGGGGTCTACGATGCCGAACGTACCAAAGCCTTGTCTGATGCGACCTGTGTGGCGGTGAATGATGAGGCATCAGATGGTTCTTGCGCTGTTGCAGCCGCTGGTGCGCTCGGGTTTCCCAGAGAAGAGAGCACGATGCTCGAGAGAATGAGCGCAAGGCCGCACAGGCCAGGCGTGCTGATTGTCTCTCCCAGGAAGACGGCACCAAGTATTGCCGCGACAACGGGGCTGATTGCGCACATGAGGCTCGCCTTTCCGGCGGTGAGGCCACGCTGGGCAACGGGCTGCAGGGTGAAGCCGAAGCCTGTGCATACGACGATGAGAACGGCGAGATACGTCCATTCCAGGGGCCCTGCAGGGAGGACTGGGGTTTCAACCAAGAAGGCAGCCGCCAGGCCGAAAGCTCCAATCCACCCGACCTGGAGAATGCCCATGACCAGGGCATCTTCCTGCTTCGAGAACCGTGCGGTAAACATTAAGGCTGCCGTATAGGCCAGGGCCGCTCCAATTGCAAGGAATTCACCGCTGCTGATGGAGGACCCTGTTCCGTTTAGAGTGAGCAGGCCGACACCGGCAAGTGCGATAAGGGCGCTTGCAAAAGCCCGCTTGCTCGGCAGCTTCTTTGCAATAAGCGCCTCTCCCAAAGGAACGAGCACAATCGCCGTGTTCTCCAGGAAAGAGACACGTGACGTGTCTGTTGAGACAAGAGCTTTGAGCTCGAAAGCCATGGTCGCAAAAAATGCCAGGCCCAAGACGAACCCAAACAAGAACGTTCTCTTGTTCATGCGGGCGAGCTTCTTGTGAAATATGAGGGCGAGCAGGGCAAAGGCAATGAGAAAACGGATGCCTAGCAGGGTGAAAGGCCCCATAGATACGAGCAAGAGCTTGCTGAACATGAATGAGGTGGCGCGGGCCGAGATGACGGCGGCGAGCAGAATTTCGGCAGCACGAACGTTCACGGATACTTGTCCTCTCAATAGTCCCTGCGAGAACTGTATCCGGTTTAGTGTGTTGCGTAAAACGCTAATAAATCATTAATATGTTGCGTAAAAAGCAACAAAGAAGGCACTCATGGATTCCGATAAATGCGCGGCGCTTCTCACAGTGCTTGAACAGGGAAACATTCGCGGGGCAGCAAACGAACTCGGGTATACGCCTTCCGGGCTGAGCCGGATGATGGCATCGCTCGAGAGGGAAGTCGGGTTCACCCTGCTAGTCCGCAGCAGACAGGGAGTCGCCCCAACGGCCTCCTGCAAAAAGATGCTGCCCTATTTCAAACGACTTGCGGATGTAGGAGATGCCGCTGTCAAGGCGGCGGAAAACATCGTTGGCCTGGTGGGGGAGACCGTGAGGATTGGCACGGCCTATGTAGAAGCCTATGGGTCTTTGACCAGTTCGATTGCGGAGTTCACCCGTCTTCACCCGGGCGTGAGCGTGAATCTTCTGGAAGAAAACAGCTCGCCTCTTGCCCAGATGCTTTCCGATGGGCTGCTGGATTTTGCCATTCTCAGCAAGCGCGAGGGGGATTTCACTTGGACTAAGCTCATCGATGATGAGCTTGTTGCCCTCGTGCCCTTGAATCATGAACTGGCAGGCTCGAAGGTCTATCCCCTTAAACGGTTCGAAACCGATCCCTTTATCGAGATCATCCCCAATGGCATCTCTGATAACTCGATTGT
>CADBRF010000228.1 GCA_902796975.1 uncultured Coriobacteriaceae bacterium | reverse complement strand
TGGGGTGGCCAGTCTCGTCGAGCACGGGATGTGCTTCGACCGAGTCGAAATCAAGCGCACCGTGCCTCGTGCGAATCGCCTCGAGCTTCTGTCCAATCCGGTGAAACTCTAGGAGGGTCTGCCTGTAGGGGTCCTCGCGTTTGCCATCGAGAATCTCCTGGACTTCGTCATAGTTGAACCGGCGATGACTGCAGATCACGCTCGGAAAGATCTCGTAGCGCACGACATGGGCCTCTTCGTCCAGGAAGAGGTCGACGCTCATAGCGCGCCGGTCCTTTCCGGGCATGAGCGAGCAAATGTTGTTGGAAAGTCGCTCGGGCAGCATCGGGATAACCCGGCCCACAAGGTAGACGCTCGTGGCACGGTCGCGCGCGCAGATATCGATGCTGCTATCCCAGGGGACATAGCTCGAGACATCGGCAATATGGACCCCGAGACGGGTGAGCCCCTCCACATGGTCGAGCGAGATAGCATCGTCAAAATCTTTGGCATCGGTGGGATCGATGGTGAAGACATTGCGTTCGCGCAGGTCACGGCGGCCGCGCTCCTTCAGAGCTCCCTCGATATCCGCCTCGATGCCCTCCGCTTGGACAAGCGCCTGGTGAGAAAACTCGGTGGGGAGGCCTGCGGCGTGGACGATGACGTCCACATCCATGCCCGGCGCATCCGCCTGGCCGAGCCGTTCCACGATGTAGCCCGAAGCGGGTGTATGTCGGCTGGGATATTCGACGATGCGGGCGAGGACGATATCGCCAGCTTGCGCCTCGGGGCAGGTCCGCGCGTCTACGAAGATATCGTGCTGCATGCGAGGGTCGAGCGATACCACGGCGGCAATGGGCGGCGTGATATCCAACCTGCCCACGATGTATTCGTTCGCCCGCTCATGCACGCGAACAACCGAAGCTCTCCTGTGCGACCCATCCTGAGGGTGCGATGAGGGTCTGACCTCGACGTAATCACCGTTCATGGCGCCGTTCATGCGGTTATAGGGAATATAGAAGGTGCCCTCTTCGGTTTCGACAAAGCCAAAACCCCGACGCATGACCTCTATCTTGCCCCTGGGCAGGTTACCGGCCTTGCCTCCGTGGGCATGCGGACGCCGCCCATGGCTGGATGGGCGGCGATGCTTATGGCGTGACATGGCTATTTCCCATGCGATGCTTTATCGAACTCTTCCTTGAAGCCCTTGAACATGCCCGAGGCCTTGCCCAGCTGGCGGCCAATCGCACGGCCGACATCTTCGGCGTCCTTCTTCTGGGGCTCAGCCGGGACCGTCTTGGCGCGGGTCTGAGTATGCTGCCCAGATTGACCAGCTTGCGTCTTGCTTGCCTGGGCAGCCGGTTTGACGTCCTCCACCGTTGCCTGCACGGTCACAGCAGTGGTATCGGCAGGCTCGTCATCTGTAATCTTATGATAGCCCTCAACTGCCTTGTCCTTGAGATCCACGAGGGCTCCGCCCAGTTTATAGGCACCGTGCTCGCCCGCTTCACCAGCCTTGTCGGCGAGGTCTCCTGCCTTATCGCTCACACGCTCGGCGCCTTTAGCACTCTTGTACTTGGCTGTTGCCCAAGCCTCTCCTGCCTTGTCTGCAACACCGCCATGCGTTTCGGGTCTTTCAGTGCCCGCACGGGCGATGATTGCCCCATCGCTGAAGCCCTTGATAGCAGAGACCGAGAGGTTGGCAGAGCCGAGCACCTTGCGGTTGATGCCACCAGAAAGGTCAACATGATCGACCTCACCCGTCTTGGCATCGAAGGTCACCGAGTTGATGGTGCCCAGTTCGGTCCCATCTTCAGTGCGGATGGGCATGTAATCCCACAAGATGCACTGGTCGAAATCAACGCCAAGACGCTTGCACGCCTCCGCGTCATAGGAATCGGGGATGTCGACGACCTGGAAACCATTTTCAACCGGAATGAGGCGGTCGAGAGCGACGAACTTGTCCTTGCGCTTGATCATGAGCGCAATATCCGGGCGCTTGACGATGACGCCGATGGCCTTCGCCTTGTGCGGGTGGAAGACCACCGAGCGCAGGCGCCCGAATTTCATGAGCTTATTCTTCTTTTTGTGCACGACGAACACGCGCTGGTTATAGAGCGTGTTCGTCGAGTACATCTCTTCTGACACGGTCTAGTGCTCCTTGTTGCTATTCAACCTTGGCGGCGGGCTCTTCTTCAGCCGCGATGTCCTCGGCAGCGTCGGAAACATCATCGACCATCTCGGCAGCAACTTCCTGAGCCTCTTCGCGCGAGCGCATGACCTGCTCGGCAATACGGTCGCGAGCAGCGTTGATCTTCTCATGGAGCTCGTCAGTCTGCGGGATGCTTACTTGGCCGACACCCTGCACGCGGTCGCGAACCGTATCCGCGGCGTTCTGGAATACGTCCGTGCCTTGTGCGGAAAGCTCGTCAACCTTCTCGGCGACAAGCTCACGGTTCTCAGCGCCACTGCGCGGGCTGAGCATAAGAGCTGCGGCAGCGCCAGCGACACCACCGAGAGCAAAGATGACACCCTTGTTCATATCACTACGACCCTTCTCAATGAGGTTTCGAACTCAATAGTAAGCAGCACAAGCCTACCATCAACCTTACACACGCATTGCCCGTTTTTACGATATTGAAGAAATCTGCAGATTTACCGCTATCCGCCACCCGTCACTTTCCCCTGCGACTTTTGGCAAGTTTTTGGCAGGTTCAGAAAACGGTGCCGCCCTTCCCCTGCTGCTTTGAGCAGGTTCCAAGCGGCACCACGCTTCGCTAAGCGATGGGGACTTCCTTCTCACGCACGAGCATGAACTCGCCCACACGGAGGCAGATGGGGCATTGGAACTTGGTCATATCTTCCTTGCCCTTCTCGATTTCCACCTGATAGCCGCAGAAGGTGCAGCGCCAGATCTGTATGATCTTGGTCTTCGGCTGCTGCACAGCCTCCACAGGCTTGGGCGCGGGCGCTGCCGTCGCCGTGGGCTTGAAGCCAGGAGCAAACGGAATTCCGCCAGGCGTTGCGGGGATGCCACTGGGGGCGACCGGGTTCACGGCCGGCGCGACGGTGGGAGGTGCGGAGAGCTTCACCGGGCGCACTGCACCAACGATAGGAGCAGGCTTTGCCTCTTCCTCAACCTCGCCCAGCTTGACTTCGATAGGTGCGGTGGGGTTCTTCACGGATTCGGCAATGGCTTCGGCAAGTGCCTCGAGTTCAGCATCCTGGTCGTCGCGCATACGAGACTTGATGGTGAACATCTCGCCCACGTATTGCGTGCCCGGAATCTTGTCGAGCTCTTCTTTGATGAGCCTGCCTGCGTTAGGACCCCAGCTGCCGTTCTGAATGATGCTGAACTTGCGGCTGCGGAGGTTGTGCGTCGTAAACTCTGCCAGCGTGCTTTCCATGGCGGGGAACATGCCAGCGTTGTAGGTGACAGAGGCGAGCACGATGTTGCTCACGCGGAAAGCCTCGGAGAGCACGTAGCTCGGGTCGGTAACAGAAAGGTCGAAGAGCGCGAGGTCGTGAATGCCGAGGTCGGAAAGCTTAAAGGCGAGTTTCTCAGCAACATCGCGCGTGCCGCCGTAGACGGAGGCGTAGGCGATGACAACGCCCTGATCTTCAGGCTCGTAGCTTGCCCAGTGCTTGTAGGCCTCGACGATTTCGGGGATGTATTCCCTGAGGATGGGGCCATGCAGCGGGCAGATTGTCTCGATATCAAGCGTTGCCGCCTTATCGAGAAGCTCAGTGACCTGGGTGCCGTACTTGCCGACGATATTGGTGTAGTAGCGACGCATTTCGGGAAGGAGCGAGTCGTAATCCCAGAGGTCGTCGTAGAGGCATCCGTCGAGAGCGCCAAACGAGCCGAACGCATCAGCGGAGAAGAGAATCTTGTCCTGCACGTCGTAGGTGACCATGACCTCGGGCCAGTGAACCATGGGAGCGGTCGCGAAGGCGAGCGTATGCGTACCGGTTTCCAGGGAATCGCCTTCGGTCACGACCTGAGCGCGTTCCGCAAGCTCCTCGCCGAAGAACTGACCGATGAGCGTCTTGCAGAGCCTCGTGCAGACGAGCGTTGCCTCGGGGTGCATAGTGGCCATTTGCTTGAGCGATGCGGAGTGGTCGGGCTCCATGTGCTGCACGATGATGTAATCGAGCGGACGGCCGTCGAGCAGGTAGTTGACCGTCTCGAAGAAGCGCTCTTCCACGGCGCGGTCAATCGTATCGAGCAGAACGGTCTTATCGTCGAGCAGGAGGTAGTTGTTGTAGGACATGCCGTCGGGCACAGGCAGGCCGCCCTCGAAAATGCCCAGACGCCTATCGTCCCCGCCAATCCAGTACAGGCCTTTCGCAATCTCTTCTTCGCAATGCATCTTGCTCTCCTTCCAAACAAGGGTAACAACGTCGTGTGATTATGCGTAGAACATCCTCGTTCAGGATAGACCGGCTTTGCGCAGCACTCAAGACCACCAGCGAATTCGTACGGAGTTTTTAACAAACGCACATATATGTAATAGACACAAACGCCCCTGAAGGATGAAGAATCATGCGCTCTGGAAAAGAGCCGCCAACTCTGCAACCATCCGTTCAATATCGGGCGCAGCTGCATCAGCATCACCAGAACACGACCATTCGACAAGCTGGCGCGCATAGACGCATGCTTTCAGGGCAACGAAATCATTGGCAAAACGCACACTCGTGCGCATGAGAGCGTAACCTCCAGCCCGCGTTTGCCTCAGTTCAGCCGCCCAAGACGTATGCCCGATGAGAGAGGGGGCGGGCTTGGAGAAGCTGGGGGGCATGCGGCCAAGAGCCTGTGCTTGAAGCTCAATCACCACGTGCTCGAAGAGGTGGGGCAGTTCGGTTCCCTCAATCTCGTCTCCAAAACGCTCCCCGTTCCCGTTCATGCAAATATGGTTGGCAAGGTTGGGCAGCAGGGCGAGTATGCGGCGAGCTGTCTGCTTGCCAACATGCAGGTAGTCAAGGGGCACTGCAATCTCGATATCGAGAGCTTGTGCGCCAACAGAGATGGTGCGTATGTCGAGAGGCCTCATCAAACTCGCAATCCACAATGGTACGGGGCTGAGCATACCACAGGCTCAAGAAGGCAGATGGCAGGTCCACAGGGCTGGCTGCAAAGGTTAGGCGGGAAAGTTAATCCAGCACGCGATAGGTGATGGGGGCGACGCCCGAAACTCCAAGAGCAGCGGCAACAGCAGGCTGCAAGTCGATATCCCTGCCAGCAACATAGGGGCCACGGTCGTGCACGACCGCATTGACGACCCTGTTGCCGCAGACGATTTGAACAGTTGAGCCCAGGGGGAGCGTTTTGTGGGCAACGCCCATGCTGGCGAGCGTGACGACCGAGCCGTCCGCGCACCGGGAACCCAGAAGCCCATCGCCCACGCCATAGGTGCTGGCACGGGAAGAGGTCCATGAGACTTCGTCTTCGAGCGTAGCGAGGTAGGACTCTGCATCGACGGATTTGCCATCTGCAAGGTCTGTCTCGAATTGCTCGCGCTCATCTGCTTCGGAAACAGTGAGCGTGGGCATCGTGCGATCTGCGGCTTCAAAGAGAATTCCACTTCCCGAAGAAGCCTGCTGGTCTAAGTGCAATCGTTGCTCGGCGGTGACGCTGCCTGTGACGATGTTTGAAGAAGCAGAAATATCATCGTCAACAGAACTGAACTCAAACGCTGCAAATGCCTGCGTTGGAGAGACAAAGAACAGCGCACCCGTTAAAGCGAGCGAGGTGAGCGCGAAACTCACCCAAGCGTTCTTACTCATAGTGCAAGAAGAATAGGTAAGCGCGCCCGCATCTGTCAAAACTTATATGGAGGAAGTATGGAGAAACCACAAAATATAGGAATTTTGGCCGTTTTTCTCCATTATTCCTACATATTGTGGTCGCCTGCCACTCAAATCTACCGCGAGAAAAAAGTGCCCCGAAAAGCTTCGAGACACCTTCCTAACCTTCGCTATTTTTTGGAGTGGTTTACTGCTTGGCGAGATCGCTCTTGTATTCGCGAATTGCCTCGCGATACTCGGGCATGCTCGTACCAAGAATCTGCGTGGCGAGGATCGCAGCGTTTTTCGCCCCGTTGATAGCAACGGTAGCAATGGGAACACCCGTGGGCATCTGGACCGTGGACAGCAGCGAATCAAGACCGCCGAGATCGCTCGTCTTGACCGGAACGCCAATAACGGGAAGAGCGGTAAAGGAGGCGACGACTCCGCCAAGAGCGGCAGCCTTGCCTGCAACAGCGATTATCACCTTGAGGCCACGCTCTTCGGCAGTGGTTGCCCACTCACGCACGCCATCAGGGTCGCGGTGTGCAGAGTGCACCACAATCTCAAAAGGAACATTGAAACGCTCAAACAGTTCTTCGCAGCCGTCGAGAATGGGCCGATCGGAGTTTGAACCGAGGATGATGCCAACGAGTGGCTTTGCTTCAGCTGACATATCTGCACGCGCCTCCTAGCTCGAATACAGGGCAATTTCTAAGCTTACTCCTAGCTGCAGAAAAAGGGTACATGCAGCTTGAAAATAGCCTAAACCAGCTGGCCTACAGCCTGTGGCGAAGGGCATCGCAGATGAGCGCCGCGATGACCGTCTTGGAATCCTCGATGCGCCCATCGAGCACGGAATCGATAAGACAATCCAGGCTTACCCATTCGCTCGCGAGGAACTCGTCATCATCGGGATGTGCAGCACCAGGGGTAAGCCCCGTGGCCATATAGATATGGATAATCTCATCGCTGTAGCCGACGGCAGTGGCGATGGGCGCAAGG
>CADBRF010000227.1 GCA_902796975.1 uncultured Coriobacteriaceae bacterium | reverse complement strand
TTGTCGATTTCGTCATAGCGCATGGCGGTCGCCTGACCCTGCTGAGACAGCGTGATGGTGATGGCGGCGGTCAGCGTGGTCTTGCCGTGGTCAACGTGGCCGATCGTGCCGATGTTGACATGCGGCTTGGTGCGCTCAAAATGTTCCTTTTCAGCCATCATATCCTCCTAGATACGTTTCGCTTACCGCGCCCCGCAGCGCGGAGCGATCGTAACCTATTATAAATAACACAGCACCAAAGTGTGGTGCTGTGTCAAAACCAATGGTAGCGGCGATTGGATTCGAACCAATGACAGCACGGGTATGAACCGTGTGCTCTGACCAGCTGAGCTACGCCGCCAAGTATTGCAGATTGAGAACGAAGATGGAGCCTGTGATCGGATTTGAACCGATGGCCTCTTCCTTACCAAGGAAGTGCTCTACCCCTGAGCTACACAGGCAACTGGTGGGCGCGCATGGATTCGAACCATGGTAGGCAAAGCCAACGGATTTACAGTCCGTCCCAATTAACCACTCTGGCACACGCCCAGTTTCTTGCTGCTCTCTTGCGATTTCAAACTGCAACCAAGCACTGCGCAAACATTCACGCAGCGGACGAGAATATTACCCTCCGCCTTTGGTTCTGTCAACGTCTCACCACCGAAAACACGGTGCCGGGCGTAGCCAAAAGTGCCTGCGAGCGGCAGCAAAACCTCAAGAGAAAAAATAACGTGGAGCCAGCGACAGGATTCGAACCCGCAACAAATGGTTTACAAAACCACTGCGCTACCATTGCGCCACGCTGGCATCCGCGTGAAGTGCAGTTTAACACATGAATCGGGGACCTGCACCCCTGGCAAGATATGTCTTCGCCAAACCGGGAAACGGTGCATATCTGCTACGGTAGGATTTACTCGACAAGTAGATATAAACGAAAGGCGGGAGGCATGACCCGCCCGAAGAAATTCCTGGCCCTACTCCTCTGGATGAAGCATGCGCCTCAGCTTTTCCGCAGTCTTGGGGTCGAGCCTGTCGGCAAGTGTCATCTTTTCGGGAGCCCCGTGAGATTGTTCGCGCCAGTCGCGCTCCATGGCCTGGCTCGCGCCGCCGAAATTGTTCGCTGACATACGCGAGACGCCGTTGCCAAAAACTGTGGATTGGATGGTGAGGTCGCTTGAAACGACCACCGCCTCATAGCCGTTGTCACGTGCTTCGTGCGCAAGTTTTTCGATAACCGTATCGGCACTCACCCCAGCAGGAGAGAATATGACGTCAACTCCGGCGACGTGGCGCGGTTTACCCTGGGAGAAGGGGTTGCCCGCACCATCGAACACGACCGTGCACCGCTCGTAGGTGCCCTGCGCATAGTAGGCGGCATCGTTGACGAGCGTCTGCCGAGCCTTATTCCAGACTTCAGACCCGAAGTCTTCTCCGAGTGCGGTATAGCGCTCATTGTTGCGGATGACGTTGTAGCCGTCGACTATCAGGATCTGGCGTCGCGGCATTGGCGCATCCATTCATAGGCCATGGCGGTGGTCGCCTGGGCGACATTGAGCGATTCGATGACACCGTTTTGGGGCAGGGCGACCGTCAGATCGCATTTCTTGAGCACGAGATCGGAAATGCCCTTGTCTTCGGACCCCATGACAAGAGCTATTCTGCCGGAGAGCGGAGCATCCCAGAGAAGCTGAGTGGCGTGTTCTGACGCACCCACGACCCAGTAACCCTCCTCCTTGAGCTTTTCCAAGCTGCGGGCGATATTGGCCTCCATGGCGATGGGCAAATGCACGACAGCGCCCGCAGATGTCTTGTAGGCCGCGGCGTTCACGCTCGCGCTCCGCTTGTTGGGAATGAGCACGCCTACGGCACCGACGGATTCCGCGCTGCGGCAAATCGCCCCGAAGTTGCCATTGTCGGTTATATGGTCGCACACGATGATGAGCGCATCATTCTGGCCGGCAGATTTGGCAATGAGGTCCCCGAGCGTGGCATAGCGGTACGGCTTGACCCGTGCGACAACGCCCTGGTGAGCACCATGAGACGAGAGCTTGTCCAGCTCGGCATTACCGACCTGACGCACCTTGACGCCCTCTTTGGCGATACGGCGGAGCTGCTCTGCAACACGCTTGTCGGAATGTGCAGCGGCGGAAACAAGCACCTCTTCTATTGGTACGTTGGCGGCGATTGCCTCCGTGAGAGCATGACGCCCTTCAAGATACTCAGCCGGCATAAGTCACCCTCGCGCCATTAGCAGTGTCTTCGATGGTAAAGCCAAGGCCAGTAAGGCCATCGCGAACGGCATCCGCGGTCGCCCAGTCTTTCTTTGCCCGGGCTGCAGCGCGGGCCGCAAGCAGGTTCTCCACCGCCTGGTGCGGGTCACCGCACGTGCTACCGCATACCTGCTCTTCGAGCTCAAGCGTTGCCTCGGGCCAAGCCTCTTCTTCTGCCTCGGGAAGCTGAACACCCAGAACCCCGATAAGCTCTACGATACGGTCGGCGGCGGCCTTGACTGCCCAGCGCCCCTCAGCAGAGAGCGCGC
>CADBRF010000226.1 GCA_902796975.1 uncultured Coriobacteriaceae bacterium | reverse complement strand
CTAGGAACGTTCTCGCGGGCCGCCGGCTTGGGCCTGCGCGCGCATCGGCATCGAGATTGTGGTGACTGAAGTGCATGAAAAAACCGGTAACGCCAGGGCAGGCGTCACCGTTATATAGAAGTTCGTGTGGAAAGTAATCGTACTAGGAGGAATTTTGAAAGAAAGCAAGATTATGCTGAAACCTGCACGCAAAAAGGGCGCGCTGGTTGCCATGACCGCAGTTGCCATGGCGGGTGTTCTGGCTATGGCCGGTTGCGCCGGTGGCGCTTCCAGCACGTCGGCATCCGGCTCCGCAGCATCCACGTCCGCATCCGCATCCGCATCTAGCTCCTCTTCTGCCAGCATCACGGCAGTTGGCTCCACTGCTCTCCAGCCCCTCGTCGAGGCTGCAGCTGAGCAGTACATGAGCGAGAACAGCGGAGTTCAGATCACCGTCCAGGGCGGTGGTTCTGGCCAGGGCATCACCCAGATTTCCGAGGGTGCAGTCCAGATTGGTGATTCCGATGTCTTTGCTGAGGCCAAGCTCAAGGATCCGAGCAAGGCTGCCGACCTTGTCGATAACAAGGTCGCCGTCGTCGGCATGGGCCCGGTCTGCAACAAGGACGTCACCGTTGACAGCCTGACGATGGACCAGCTCCGCGACATCTTCACGGGCAAGGTCACCAACTGGAAGGAAGTCGGTGGCAAGGACGAGGAGATCGTCGTTATCAACCGCGCCTCTGGTTCTGGTACCCGCGCAACCTTCGAGGATGCAGTCCTGGGCGACACCAAGGTTCCCGATACCTTCAAGCCGCAGGAGCAGGATTCTTCGGGCACCGTCCAGAAGATGGTTTCCGAGACCCCTGGCGCCATCTCCTACCTCGCCTTCTCCTACTATAACGATGACATCAAGGCTCTCGAGGTCGATGGTGTCGCTCCGACCGCTAACAACGTCTCCAACAACGAGTGGAAAATCTGGTCCTACGAGCACATGTACATCGCCAAGGATGCCGACGCTGCCACCAAGGCATTCATTGACTACATGATGGGCGATAAGGTTCAGCACTCTCTCGTCACCTCAAACGGCTACATCTCCGTCAAGGATATGAAGGTCGCTCGTGATGCCGATGGCAACGTTACTAAACTCTAACGCTGCAGCTGTCGATACCAGTATCTCAACGAAGGGGGGCTCTGCCGTTGCGGCAGGGCCCTCCCGCCCGGTTGAGAAGGCTTCGACAAAGCTCGCAAAACGGCATCTTGAACATGTTGGCAAGGCAATCACGGGCGTGTGCGTCGCCATCGTTATCCTCATCGTCTTCTCGTTGATTATCATGGTCACCCAGAAGGGCCTCACCACCTTCTTCGTAGATGGCATTTCTCCGGCTGACTTCTTCTTCGGCGACACCTGGAATCCCCATCAGCTCAACGAGAAAGGGCTTCCAACCGCGGGTGCGCTTCCCATGATCGTCGGCTCCTTCTCCGTTACGATCTTCTCCTGCGGCTTGGTCATTCCCTTTGCCGTGGGCGCCGCGATTTTCAGCGTCGAGGTAAACCCGAAGGTGGGAGAGCGTTTTCTGCGCCCCGCTCTCGAGCTTCTCACCGGCATCCCCTCGGTTGTTTTCGGTCTCATCGGCCTCATGGTCGTCGTGCCCTTCGTCCGGAACAATCTGGGCGGTACGGGCTATGGCGTTCTCGCAGGCTCATTGGTCCTCGCCGTCATGGTCCTTCCGACGGTGACCTCCCTTACCATCGACGCTCTCAAATCCGTTCCCGATGCCTACCGGCAGTCTTCGGCGGCGCTGGGTGCGACACGCTGGCAGACAACCTGGCACATCGTGCTCAAGGCTGCGCTGCCGGGTATCCTCACTGCCATCATCTTGGGTATGGCGCGCGCGTTTGGCGAGGCGCTGGCAGTTCAGATGGTCATTGGCAACGCTGCTATCATTCCGAGCTCGCTCGTTCGCCCTGCCGCCACGCTCACGTCCGTGCTCACCATGAGCATGGGCAACGAGGCGATGGGCACGGTTTACAACGACGTCCTGTGGACCCTGGCGCTGGCGCTTCTCGCGATGTCGCTGATCTTCATCCTGCTCGTGCATTTTGTGGGCAGGAGATCGGAGGTGAAACATGGCTGAGATAGATCGCAAGGCGCGCATCGCTCGCGCTCAGAAGCAGAACAAGGTGGCGACGACTATACTCTCGATCATCGTCGGGTTCATCTTCCTTCTGCTTCTCGCCATCATTATCTACATCCTCGCAAACGGCGCCCATAAGGCATTCGATCCGCAGTTTCTGACCTCCAATCCCTCGCAGTTCAAGGCGGGCGGCGGTATTGGCCCCGAGCTCTTCAACTCGTTCTACCTCCTGGTCATCACCCTACTCATTTCGCTTCCGCTCTCCATGGGCGCTGCCATTTTCTTGGCCGAGTACGCGGGCGATAGCAAGGGGACGGCTCTGGTTAAGACCGCCATCGAGGCGCTTTCCTCCCTGCCATCTATTGTCGTCGGCCTGTTCGCCTTTCTGCTCTTCGTCATCAACATGGGCTGGGGTTTCTCCATCGCATCCGGTGCTCTGGCGCTGACCATCTTCAACATTCCCTTGCTGGTCCGCACAATTCAGCAGGCTCTGGAGCAAGTTCCCACCTCGCAGCGCGATGCCGGTCTTGCCCTCGGTCTTACCCGGTGGGAGACCACTATCCACATCATCCTCCCCATGGCAATGCCTGCGATTGTCACGGGCATCATCCTCTCTGCAGGCCGCGTGTTCGGCGAGGCTGCCGCCCTCATCTATTCGGCTGGCCAGTCTGCACCCGCTCTG
>CADBRF010000225.1 GCA_902796975.1 uncultured Coriobacteriaceae bacterium | reverse complement strand
GGCTAATGGGAACGCATCAGCTGGGACCAGGCGCTCGACGAAATCGGCGGCAAGATGAACGAACTCGCCGAGAAATATGGAAGGAAATCCATCCTCTTCAACTGCTTCTACTGCGGCACTCCAGGCAATAAGGGCTCCATCACGGATATCCTCTCCAACCGATTCCTCAATGTCTATGGCGCGACCAAGCTTGAATACGAGGCTGTTGACTACGCCATCGTCATGCAGGACCTCGTTGACGGCGGCATCCCAATGACGGCTGGCCGTGACCTCATCACCGCGAATAGCTCCACGATTTTCATCTGGGGCGGCAATCCCATCGGCTTCACGCGTCCCGCACGCGTGACCCGCATGTTCCTCGATGCCCGCGACCGCGGCGCAAAGATCGTACACATCTCCAACCTCTTTGACAACACCTCTGCCAAGGTTGACGAATGGGTGCCTGTCAAGACGGCAACCGATGCGGCTCTGGCTCTCGGCATGGCCCATGTCCTCATCCGCGATAACATGGTTGATGAAGCCTTCATGCTGGATGAAACGGTCGGCCCGCTCCTCGTCCGTTCCGACACAGGCAAATTCCTCCGCGAAGCCGATGTCAAGGAGGGCGGCGACCCGAGCCTCTTCGCCATCTTCGACACCAAGACCAGTCAAGTTGCTTTCATCCCACGTCAGGAGAAGCGCCATTCTGGTTACGGTGAGTTCGCACCCGCGCTTTCTGCCGAGGGTGAAGTCAATGGCATCGCCTATGAATCCGCTTACACCAAGCTCTGCAAGCACCTGGAGAAATGGACGCCTGAATATCAGGAGAAGATTACCGGTGTGCCAGCTGAGAAGTGCGAGCACTTGGCTCATCTCTACAGCGAGGGCAGCCCGACGCTCCTGTGTCTGGGCGATGGTGTCCGATATGCCAACGGCACGCAAAGCTATCGTGCCATCCGCCTGCTCGTGTATCTGACGGGCAACTACTGCAAGCCCAACGGCGGTTCCATCATGACTGCAGGCATCACCGAAGGCATGGGTGGCGGCCTGGGCGGCAACGGCCTCATCTACGATCCGTCTATTCCCGTTGACAATGCGGACATGGTCTCACTCACTGACATTCTCAAGAGCTTTGAAGACCCGGAGGTCCAGCAGTACAAGGCCCTTATCAACGCGCAGGGCAATCCGCTGCTCAACTGGCCCAACAAAGATCTCTGGCGCACACGCTTCCTGCCCAACCTCGACCTCTTCGTTACTATCGAGATTCGCTTCACGGACTCCTGCCGCTGGTCCGACTACGTCCTGCCCGAGGCAACCGCCTTCGAGCGTTACGAGGTCATCGACGTCACCGACAATTCCGTTGTCCTCTGCGAGCCGGCAATCGATCCTTGCGGAGAAGCCCGCACCGCTGCCGACATCTGGCGCGGTCTGGCAGAACGCGTGGGGATTGCAGATTACTTCCAGAAGACCCAGGAAGAGTGGGCGCAGGCTCTTGTTGACCAACAGCCTGAGAAGCTCAAGGTGTTCCCCGAGGTTACCCATGGCGGAGCTACGGGCGCGGAAGCTTCTGTCGAACTGACCTACGATCTGCTCAAGGAAAAGAAGGCCGTCCACAAGGCAACGCCTGATATCCCCTTCGATCTCTATGCAGTTTCGCCCTTCTTCGCAACCACTACCGGCCGCCTCGAGTTCTACAACGAGAACTACACCGAGGTCGGCAAGACTATGGCGGACCTGGACGATGCGTGGGTCCTCAACGAGGATGACAAGAAGAGGTACCCGCTGCAGTTCTTTATTGCTCGCCACAAGTACTTCATGCAGGGACAGTTCACCAACATTCCCGAGATGGAGGCCCTTGCCTACACGCAGTTCGGCGTCGCTCTCAACCCCGTTGATGCCCAAGCGCGTGGCCTGCGCGATGGCGACAAGATCGAGGTCTTCAACCAGCGTGGCGTGATGAAGGGCGTCCTCCATCTGCGCGAAGACGTAGCACCGGGCATCTGCCATACCTGGTACAGTTTCGACGAGACCTACTACAAAGACAACTGCACTCCGCAAGAGCTGGCAACTCCGCAGAATGCGCCCGAGACCACCACGCCCATGGCAATTGTCAACGGCAAGCTCATCCAGGGCGTCTTCAGCATGGTCGGCATGCCCAAGAGCGGCATGTTCATTGCCGGCGAAACCACACCCGAAGTCATCTTCGACCAGCTCTGCGAGATCAGGAAGGCGGAATAAACAATGGCGAACGAAATCCTCATCAACGTCAACCGCTGCACGGGCTGCTGGACGTGCTCCCAGGCCTGCAAGGCTGCCTACCATCTGCCTGTCGATGAATACCGCCTGTTCGTGCGCACTATCGGCGACGGCAATATCGACGAGGCTGGTGGCACTTGGCCCAACCTCTACCTCAAATGGAACCCGGTTTTCACGACTGAGTGCAAGAACTGCCGTGGAGCCGAATCGACCGATGGCGTGCCGTATTGCGCCTTTAACTGCCCGACCGGCGCGATGGTCTACGGCGATCCTGATGATCCCGAGAGCGATTACGCCAAGAAGAAGGAAGAGCTCCTTGACCGCGGTTACCACATGTGGAAGATGCCTGCCTGGGAGAAGACGCGTGATGGCGTGACCTACATGGAGAAGGGCATCTAAGACGGGCCTTTTAATAGCGCCGGGATGCGCTGATTGCATGAAGCGGCGATAGTTGCCCAAAGTCCAGCCGGTGGAGCGGCAAAGATGTCGCTCTGCCGGCTTTTCTATGGATGCAAGAGGGGGTGATTTTCCGGGATTAGCGGCCCCTCTCGTTTGCGGTGTCTAGAAAATCCAGGAACTTCTCCAGAGCCGACTTGTTGTTGTCCAACCTGTAAATGAGGTAACAATAGGTATTCCAGGCGGAGCCATTGAAGGGGCGGAAAACGAGAGGCGCGGGTGTAGGCTGGGCCGTCTTATCGTTCTGATCGGCATTCATGATGACGAGTTCATCGGAGGCGAGCGATGAAATAACATCGCGCATGTTGTCTCCTCGATGGATTATCTCCGGAAAAATGTTCGCTGCCTGCATGCAGCGTTTGAAAGAGTTTTCGAAGACCTTGTAACGCGCATTCGCGGGGAGGAGAACCTTCTGGTTCTGCAGGTCGGGGCTGTCAATTGAGTCCTTTTTCGCAAGCGGATGTTCCGAGTGCATCCAGAAGCCCACGTTCATGCTGGCGGAGAGGGGCAGGCGTGTAAACCCGAAGAGCGTGTTATCGATATCTTCCTTGATAAACTCTGGCCGGGAGTAGATGAAGCCCATGTCTGCTTTGTGGCGCTTAAGGGAGTTTTCCAGTGTGTCTTGAGTTGAGCGGTGGATTCTCACGGTGATGCTCGGCTCATCCTGCTTGAAGATGGCAATGAGCCTGTCGAGCTCTACGCGTATGGCTGTCGTACAGATAGGACGTTCAAGGACGAGAACCTCTGCTGCATTTCGCGCAAGGGCTTCACACTCTTTCAGCGCTTTTCGATACTGCTTGATAAGCGCTTCAGCTTCGGAGGCGAATTTGGCGCCTGCAGGGGTAAGCGCTGGAGATTGACCGTGTTTAACCAGCGAAAATCCCACTTCCTTTTCCATCTGGGCGATACTGCTGCTGAGGGCTGGCTGCGAGATACCTATATGCGAAGCGGCGCGGCTATAGTTGCGATACTCTGCAAAGACCACAAAATGCTCGAGGGATTCGATTCTCATGCTTGTTCCTCTCGTGTCTGGGCATTGGCTATTGTACCAGCCCAGATTGCACTGAGCTGCTCTCCTGTGCACGAGTAGGTATCGCTCGAAAGCGTGGAAATCTATCGCAGAAAATGAACATGCCCAGTAGTCGTCCCGGCGTGTTCGTTGATTCCGATACAGCATCAATGAAAGCCAAATCCGAAACGATAGGGTGGTTTTGACTATTCTTCCCCGACCTATTATTTAATCAGCGTCATTTGACGACCTCATTATTTCGAGTGAGAGAAGGGGGAAGGTTACATGAAGGAAGAATGGAAATGGGGTACTGAGGACGATTATTGGGTCAGGACCTGTGCGTGGTCGGCACCTGGGTGCCACCCAGTCGGATGCGGTCTCAAGCTTCATGTGGTCAACAACAAGCTTGTCGGTGTTGAGGGCGATGAAGAACATCCGGTTACAAAAGGCCGCCTGTGCGTTCGTTGCCTGACGCTCCCGGAATACGTTAATCACCCGCAGCGTATCACCCATCCTCTCAAGCGTGTGGGCGAGCGCGGCGAGAACAAGTGGGCGCCCATCTCCTGGGACGAAGCCTTCGACACCATTGCCGAGAAGTCCAAAGAGCTGCAGGCCAAGTACGGCCAGGACACCGTTATGGTCATCCAGGGCACTGGCCGAAACGCTGCTATGTATGCCTGCCCCTTGGCATTCGGCATTTTCAAGTCATCTACAACGCTCATGGGAATCAGTGGTTATTCCTGCTATGGCCCACGCTGCGCTATTGCCGAGTTTGTCTTTGGCACTGGTTATCCGGAACTCGACTTCGCGTCGTATTTCCCCGATAGCTACGATCATCCCGGCTACGAAGTTCCGAAATACATTATTGTCTGGGGCAAGATGCCTCTGACCTCGAACGGCGACGGCTTCTTCGGTCATTCCCTCATCGACATGATGAAGCGCGGTTCCAAGATTGTCACCATCGACCCACGCATCACCTGGCTTGGCGCCCATGCGGACACTGCTATTCGTCTGCGCCCTGGCACGGATGCCGCTTTGGCATTGGCAATGCTGAACGTCATCATCTCCGAGGATCTTTACGACCATGATTTCGTCGAAAACTGGACGTACGGTTTCGACGAGTTCAAGGAGCGCTGCGCGGAATATCCTCCTTCTGAGGTCGCGAAAATCTGCGAAATCCCCGAAGAGCAGATTTACAAGGTGGCCCGCGAGTTCGCGACCAACAAGCCGTCTTCTCTCATGTGGGGCCTCACTTTCGACCAGACCACAACAGGCGGTCAGGCAGGGCATGCAGCTCTCGCCATGCTTGCTATTTGCGGTTATGTCGATGTCCCCGGCGGCGTTACCATTGGTCAGCCGTCTTCCTTCCTGGGCAAGTGGCGCGTGGATACCCGCAGCAACCTGGCTCCCGGCCAATTCGAGAACCGCATCGGTGCGAAGCGCTTCCCCGCAGCTGGCAAATCTCAGTGGGTCTGCAATCCCGACATCACGCTCGAATGCCTCGAGACCGATGACCCAATCAAGATTCGCATGGCGTTCATCCAGAGCACCAACATCATCTCGCCAACCAACAATGTCCAGCCACAGCGCTGGTATGCCGGTCTGAAGAAGATGGAGTTCACAGTAGTGAGCGACCTCTTCATGACTCCAACCGCCGTTGCCTTTGCGGATATCTTCCTGCCTGTTGCGACGTTTGCCGAGATGGACGGTGTCGTTCTGCCTCATTATGGCCGCAACCCGTTCTTCATCGGTGCTATCAACAAGGCAGTCGACAACCCGGGTGTGAAATCCGACCTCGAGATTGACCTCGGCCTTGCCAAGCGCCTCAACCCCGAGGCGTGGCCGTACAAAGACGCTCAGGACTTCTACGATAAGCAGCTGCGCGCCTCTTATGACTTCGGTTTCGATGATCTCCGCAAGATGGGCGTCTACCAGGGTGGATACACGTACGGTAAGTATGCCAAGGGCATGCTTCGCGGCGATGGCCTGCCAGGCTTCAACACTCCGTCTACGAAGATTGAACTCAGCTCGCTGCTCTTCCCGGTCTGGGGCGAGGATCCGCTGCCGTACTATCATGAGCCCTACTACAGCAAGTACAGCCATCCTGAGCTTGCTGAAGAGTACCCGCTCGTCCTGACCACAGGCGGCCGCAAGTACACGTCCTTCCACTCTGAGCATCGTCAGATTAAATCTCTCCGAGAGATTGACCCGGTGGCAAAGGTGACGATCAATCCTGTCGATGCCGAGAAGTACGGTATCAAGAATGGGGATTGGGTCACCATTGAGAACTGGCTGGGCAAATGCCAGATGAAGGCATGGGTTACGCCCACCATCAAGGAGGGTGTTGTTCACTGCGAGCATGGCTGGTGGTACCCCGAAGAAGACCCCACCGAGCCGAACCTCTCGGGCGTCTGGAAGTCCAATGTCAACATGCTGCTGCCCCACTTCTGCGTTGGCAAGCTCGGCTTTGGCTCCATCTACAAGGAAATGATGTGCAAGATCTACAAGGCCCAGGGCCTGGACGGCTAACGCGGCTGAGGAGGTATTTGATATGTCCAAGAAAGCATTGCTTATCAACTACGAATACTGCACCGGCAGCCACAGCTTCGAAATAGCCTGTCGCAATGAACTTGGCATAGGGCTGGGCAAATGGGGCATCAAGATGCTGGAGGTCCCTCCATTCCAGATTGATGACGATACTTGGAACTGGGACAATGCTCCGATTCTTACCTCTCTTTGCGATATGTGCGAAGAGCGCCAATCTCAGGGCAAAGACCCCGCCTGTGTACATCATTGCCTGGCGAACTGCATCGAGTATGGCACCTTTGCAGAGATGGCAAAACGTGCTGATGAAATCACTGGCAAGGTATATGTGATTTCAAATCAGTAAATTGTGGTCGCTGGCTGCTGCACGCAGCCAGCGACGCTTTTTGGAATGCGACGATGCTTTGAATCGAGGTATAGCTATGTGTTTCAGACCAGCAGACACAGGTGGTACGATTAATTGTCCCAAGTGCGGGCAGCTGAATCCCACCATCGCGGAAAAATGCATTAAATGCGGGGAGCCGCTTCCTAAGGGTGGCGATGCTCCCGTTGCGGCTCCAGGTGCACCTGCAGCGCCTGCAGCCCCAGGAGCTCCTAGTGCTCCGGCAGCACCAAAGGCTCCTGGTATGTAAGATTCATCAGCTTGGCGCGTTATTGCAAGTCGAGATTTAGAGGACATTCGTCATGAATCTGGAAGAGATAGAAAAACCGGAAGTTCCCGGCATGCATACATATCCCGAATACACCCTAGTGTGTCAGGAATGCGAAGCTGAGCTTGTCGTTTCAGTTCCCGAAAGCGAGCTGGAACAGCAGGTTTGCGGCTCGTGCGGGGCATCGTCCTTCAAGATTCAGTGCATCTCATATCCTCTGGATGGCCCAGGCTTTCAGGAAGGCTACGACCCGCGCAGCATCATCTTCGGCGGCGGGCCAGGCTGTTCTGCAGAGAGCCTCGAAGAAAAACTGGACTTCGATTAGAGCGTACTGTGCTGAAACGGGGGGGCCTTTATGTCGATGTGCTGGGTGTGCAATCCGCTATGCGGCAAGTGTGTGCCTCCCACGATGACCAGCTTCACATGTCCTAACTGCAGTGCAATATGCGTTTTCGAGTATCAGCTCACGGCGAATCCAGACCCGAGAGCCTGCGGAAAATGCGGATGCGATGTCACTTGGCTGACGGTTCCCATAGCGCGGTTCTGCGAACGTTATGGCAAGCTTTGCGGTAATCCGTGCGGGCAAGCTTCGGAGCGGGTATCCCACAGCGATGATGTGGACGCATGTACATCGTGGACTGCTCCCATTGAGCATCCGTCTGCGGTTGCCTGAATATGCAACGATTTATAGAAAGGAGCGATATATGTATAAGCGTAAAGAGCTTTTAAACATCAGGACTTCCTATCAGCTCAGTGGACCTGAAGGCATGTCAATTCAGGTTCTCGAGAAAAAACTAGAAGATTTTGTCCAGCAGTTCGAGGTCGTCCTCTCTTCGAAGGAGGACTTAATCGAGGAAGATGGCTCGGAGAAGGATTGTCTCGTCCTGTTCCACCCTGAGCATGAAGATGATTTCTTCAAAGTCGTTATTGATTTTGATGCTCCGACAAAATTGGCGGTGTTGAGCGCCTCCATTGCTGGAGAAAGTGCGAGTGGCGTGAGCCGTGTCGCTGCAACGCAGCTTTTGCAGGGCGGGAAGATGGCATTGGCAAATGTCACGGGCACTCCGGGCTCTCAGGGCGAGCTCGAATATTATGCGGACCTCTATAACGTGATAAACGCGCTAATAGGTGCGAGCAACGTCTAACTCTGATTCTTCGAAGCTATCGCTGGCCAGCCTGAGAGCTGGCCAGCTTGTTCTAGAGGAGGTTAGCATGCAGGAAAATATGACTGACATCATCTGCCGCCATGTCGTATCGGCTAAGTTCGAGGATCTCCCTGAGGAGACGATTAATCGTCTGAAAACGAGAGTGCTTGATGGCATCGGCGATATCGCCATTGGCACGGGCGCTCCCATGTGCGATGAGCTTTTCGACCTGCTCAGCCAATACAAATCCCAGAATGGGGCATCAGCCCTATTCCGCGGCGTCAAGCTCACCACTCCCGAAGCTGCAATGATCAACAGCTTCGAGATGCGCTCATACGACTTCGAGCCAGTCCAATGCGAAAATCCCGGCAAGAAGTGCAGCGCGGGGCATATTAGCGGCACGACAATTCCGACTGCGCTCGCGATGGCGGAAAATCTTGACGCAAGCGGAAAAGATTTTATCCTGGCTCTCGCGTTGGGCGATGACATCACTGCTCGTCTTGGCACTGCTTCTGGATTTGATGTTTACGCGGGATGGGATAATACAAACACCATCAACGGCCTTGGAGCGACAACTATCGCTGGGAAACTCGCTGGACTCAACGAGGCTCAGCTCAACAACGCCTACGGCATCGACTTGAACACGCTTGGGAGTTCGATGGACAACATCAACTTCAAGACCATGGCGTTCAAGCTCCCCATGGCATGGGCAGCGCGCAATGCTATCTTCTCCGCCGATTTCGGGAAACGCGGTATGACTGCCACCCATGATGCGCTCGGAGGTAAAAAGGGCTATTTCTACCTCTTCTGCGGAGATGGACAGAAACCGGAGTTGCTCTGCAAAGACCTGGGCAAGGTGTACTACGGCGACGTAGTTATCAAGCCATGGAGCTCGTGTCGCGTGACGCATCCTTCAATCAACGCCATTCTGCAAATCGTGAATGAACGGGATATCGACCCGAAACAAGTTGAGAAGGTAATCGTCCACGTAACACCGCGCACCTCCAAGGGTTTCACAGCCGAACCTTGGGAGCCGGGAGAGGAGCCGCAGGTTACCGCCGCGTTTAGCATCATCTATACCGCAGCGCTAGCTGTTCTCTACAAGGATGTTCGGCCAGAATACATGACCGAAGAGGCAATGAAGGATCCGCTGCTCAACGAGGTCATTTCCAAAGTCGAAATTGCTCCGACACTTGCGCCTGACGAATACGTGACCGCGAATGTCGATATAGTCATGAAAGATGGAGCGGACTATTTCGCGCGTTGTGAAAACGTGCTCGGAAATATCTACCATAACCCGATGCCACGCGAAATGATTCTCGATAAGTTCTACAAGAACGTTGAGGGCAAGCTCAATCGCCCTGCTGCGGATAAGGTCATTGAGCTCGTGGACGGCCTGGAAGAGCTCGGTTCGATACGGGAGCTGGTAGACATTCTGGCGTAACGAGACAGAAAACGTACTCGAAAACCAATGCTGCCCAGGGTGCGTGTGCACATCCTGGGCAGCATTGCCGGCTACTGCGCTGGCATGAAATTTGGCATCGAGGCGCCTGTGGAACGAGGTGAGGGGTAAAGCTCATCGACATTTTGCTCGTGTATCATTGCGCTGAACATACGAATGAACTTATGGAGCGCATGGGTTTCCGCATCACGTCTCCAGATGACGCTGATGTTGAATCTGAGAAGCGGTTCATCAATCGGAATGCAAATAAGAGATTCTTTGGCCATCCCGCGCGAAACATGGCAGGGCGCCATCCCGATACCTATCCCATTTTCCGCATAGAGGGGAATCTCCAAGGGGTCGCTCAAGACATCGTGGATTTTGAAATCGCCTGGAATGCGCTTTTCCAGCACCTGCTCAATAAGGTTTTCATGTGGCCTATTCAGCTTTTCGGCGGGACTGATTATTGTTTCTCCACGGAGGTCTTCAATCTTTACGGTGTCCAGATTTGCCAAACGATGGTCTGGTGAGACATAAATTCCGTACTGATCCCTGTAGAACGGCAATCTGCTATAAGCGTCGCCATGATAGCCAATGTCCATATCGATAACAGCGTTGAGAGCGCCAGAATCGAGTCGCTGCCGGAGGACTTCTCCGGTGAGACAGTAGAGCTCCACACGATACTCATCGAAGCTGTCTCGATACGTTTTGAAGAACTTATTGAGAACGGTCTGTCCAGCAAGAAAATGATAACCGATGCTCAGGTTGAGGTTGCTTGAGTCTTTCAGCTTGCTGATGCCATCAATGCATTGGTCATACGATTCGATAACGTCATTCGCATTCTCGAGGAGAGACTCCCCAAATGGTGTCAGCTTCACCTCGCGCTTGTTACGAATAAAAAGCTGGCAACCTAGCTCCGTTTCCAAAGAGCGGATATGCTTGCTAAGCGTGGATTGGTTGATGTAGCACTGGTTCGCCGCGGCATGATAGTTCAACGTGGTGGCGAGGCAGACAAATTCCTCAAGACGGCTGATTTCCATAATTCCCCCGATACTATGGTCATCACCGAAAACACGCCTATATAGAACACATGGCTCGATTACTCGTAATTCCAATAGACAATGTTCGCGGTCTTTTCATGGTACCACGTGGAAGAGGCTGAACGACAATCTCCCAGGCGCGGCATGCCTTGCAGCTCTCTCGCCTATGTCTTCCGCCTGTCTCGGCGCTATCTCAATACTCGATAACAGAGTATCTGAACTATCATGTGCGAATGTTATATTCCTAGCAAAATAGTAGGAATATAATTGCGAACAACAGGAGACCAAGAAGGCACAATCGGGAGCCTTCAAAGCGACCTGAAAACGAGCGCGTCGCTGCT
>CADBRF010000224.1 GCA_902796975.1 uncultured Coriobacteriaceae bacterium | reverse complement strand
CGAGAATCGAACTAATTTGCTATTCATTGCGCCTCCGAGGCCCATGGGTATGCACATTAAAGCAAGTTTAGCAAAAATTGCAGGGTAAGCATGGCGAGTTCGGATGAACGAGAAAGGCGCATGAGCAGTAAGAATTCATTATCACGGCTCTCACGGTTTGCAGGCGTACTGTGCACCCTCGCCCTTGCGGTCTCGCTCTTGGCAGCGGGCTTCGCGGCGTGCTGCATGCCTCAGACCACACGGGTCTTCTCGGAGGCGACCAGCAACTTCGAGTCCTCCCCCTATGCCCATGATCAGCTTGTCGAGCTTGCAGTCGCAACCCGAGACTACACGGTGGATGGAATCTCGCGCGAAGCCCTCTACGCTCAAGTTGTGGAAGCGGGACGCGAGAGCGCAACAGACGCCGCCCTTGGAAAAGCCGATTCCTGGCACCCCATTGCCGAGCAGGTCAACCTCCTCGACATCTCCCTTGATGACACGACAATTGCCAAGAGGCTTGCCACCGACGTTCGCTACTGCCTTGATGAGGACGCGCTCACCCATCTCGACGCATGCTACGAGCTTATCAGCAAAGCCATCCCCCTCCTCTGGGGTGTCGCTGCCATTGCTTTTCTGCTTGTCATCGTGCTCTCCACAAAGAAATGTTGGCGCGATTTAAGCAGGGCGCTTATCATTGCTCCCCTACTGCTTCTCGTTTTTCTAGGAGCATGCGGCGTCATGGCCCTCATCAGCTGGGATAACTTCTTCGCCCTTTTTCATGGACTCTTCTTTCCCCAAGGGGGATGGATTTTCCCCTGGTACAGCCTTCTGATCTGCATGTACCCTGAAGCGTTCTGGACGCATATGGCGCTCCTCTGGCTTGGAACAACCGGCGCCTTAAGCCTTGCGAGCTTCATCTTCGGCGTTGTAATAAGGCGGCGAACAACGACACCACGAGGGGTTCATTCCATCAGACGCTGAACTGGCAGATGCTCGTCCGAGTGCTTTTCAGCCTTCCCCTGTTGGGAAGGGGGATTGGTCGCGAGTTCTGATACACTTATGCGGTTAGTGCCCGTTTAGAGGAGAAACCATGTGGTCACAATTCGCACTCGCCGTGCCTTGCTGTCTCCTCTTCCTCTATGTTCCAGGCTTTCTGCTCGGGCGTTCTTTCAACTTCTCTCGCGTCGTGAGTCTCGCAACAGCTCCCGCAATTTCTATGTTGCTCTATGTGGCTCTGGGCATTGTCTATCAGAAGCTGGGCATCTTCTCCAGCTGGGCAAGCGTGTTCGCTCCCATCGCGCTAGTCTCCGTGTGTGCATTTGCCTGGACTGCTCACTTGCGCAAACGAGCGGGGTGCATCTCTGAACCGCTAAGTTACGGCATTCCCAAACGCATTGGCAAACTGAAGGCATGGCAGGTTCTCGCCGCTTTCTACCTTTCCGCCACAATCATTGCTTCCTACGTGTTCTTGGGCACGCTCGATGCACCGGGGCTCTTTGCCGATGCGTTTGACAACACCATGCACCAGAGTCTCGTGAGGCACATGCTCGATTCGGGCAACTGGTCTTGCCTCTACACACCCCTCTACGATGACCTACACGCAGGAGCAAACGCAGGCTCCGGTTTTTACCCCGCCATGTGGCACTTGATGGGCGCCATGGTGGCAAGCGCTGTTGGGGCGACCGGGAGTCTGGGCGCCAATGCTTTTGTCTTCGTTGTGCTGGCAACCATGTTCCCTGGAGGCATGTTCCTCTATCTCTCGCTCATTCTAAAGGACCGCCCGCATGCCTTGCTCTGGAGCATTCCACTGCCACTATGCTTCTGCATCTTTCCCTGGACAGCACTCCTCTGGGGCATCATCTACCCCAATTTCCTCGGATTCTCGCTCCTGCCCATCGCGGTCTTTGCCTTTATGGCGGTCCTCGAACACGGCATCAACCGCAAGCAGCGTGTTCCCGCTTCCCTGCTTTTCCTCGTTGCCACCGTCTCCGTTGCCCTGGGTCATCCCAACAGCGTCTTCACGGCGGTTGTCCTGCTTCTCCCCTATTGCGTGCATCTCCTCGCCACCCGGCCTCTGCCCGAATTCCTTAAACGTTTCAACCCACACCTTGTTCGTGGTGGTGTCATTGCCCTCTTTCTCCTCTTCGTACTGGCGATATGGATTGGCCTCTACCATCTGCCAACTTTCAAGGACATCATCGCCACAGAGTGGACATCGAGCTATGAAGTTCCAGAGACGATTTTCTATATTCTGAGTCTCGGCTTCGATGCCGCTCCGCCCCAGCTGGCGTTTACGCCCTTCCTTTTGGCAGGATTGATTTTCGCGTTCCGCCGGAGCGACTACCGTTGGGTGGCTGTTTCCTTTGTCCTCTTTTGCACGCTCTTCTCAGCTGGCGTAATTGTGGGCGGGAAGGTCGCTTCCTATCTCATCGGTTTCTGGTATAACGACGCGCATCGCCTCAGCTGCTCTGCCGTATTCGCCTTCATTCCCATAGTCGCGCTTGGTCTCGATATCGGGGCAGACGCCATTACCCGCTGGTATGACAGCAAGCATGAGTACAGGATGCAGGATCTCGAGGATGCACGTCAGCGCCTCGGTACCCTGCATCATGAGCCACGCCCTCATGGAGAGCTTCACCTCATCTACAACTGGCTGCAAGACAAGAAGGAGTTCCACATTCAACGCAAAGCAGCCCATGAGAAGCTCTACGGCAAGAATCAGACGTCGCATTTTGCCCAGATGGCAAAGCATATTCACACCAAGAGCGCAGTATGCGTCCTGCTCGTGCTTGCCCTGGGGGTTCTCAACTTCGCCCCCATCTACCTCGGCAATTGGCCAGGCTATGATATCTGCACGCCCTTCATGAGCATTAGAAGCCAGCTGCACAACATTTCCCGCACCGACTCTTCGAGCTACGACACTGCAGAACGAAACTTCGTCAAGCGAGCGAAAAAGATCACTGGCGACGACCTCGTTATCAACAACCCCTTCGACGGCAGCGTCTACGCCTACGCCAACGACGATATGAACATCTACTATCGCGACCGCATGCCCGGTTCCACGAGCGACAGCACCATCATCCGCACGCGCTTAGACCAGATTGCCATCAACAAGGCAGTCCAGAACGCGGTCAAATCCACGGGAGCAAAATACGTCCTGGTTTTGGACAGGCCATACTCCTATCATCGGTCAACCTCCACTGCCGCCTATGACTTCATGGCATGGCGCGGCATCACCGGCGTCTTCGATGACACGCCCGGTTTCACCGTCGAGCTTGCGGAAATCGGCACAGGGAACCGCCTCTACCGCATCGACCCACTCTAGAGCTCAGCTGATCAGCGCATTCAACAGAGCAGTGCACCCCTCGAGCACGTCCCTGTACGTGGCATCAAAATCCCCCGTGTACCAGGGGTCCGCAACGTCATCATCTTTTCCGGCAAAGCTCATGAGGGGTCTGACTTGGGCTTTTGGATGAGCACCCAAGATTCGTCTTAGATGACGTTCATTCTCCCGATCCATATAGATAATCCAGTCCCAGCGGTTCCCATCCTCTCGCATGATTTTCCATGCGCGATGACTGAGAACGGGAACATCTTTCTCAATGAGCTTACGCCGCGCGGGCGGGTATATGGGGTTGCCAAGCTCCTCTGAGGTAGCAGCGGCGGAATCTATGAGGAAATCGCGCGTGAGTCCACGATTGTCAACGAGCTTCTGCATGACACACTGGGCCATGGGGCTTCGGCAAATATTGCCGTGGCAGACGAACAAGATTTCTATGGGCATTGCGTTTTCTCCTCTGCAACACTGCATATCACGAGAATTGTCTCAGGTTATCAGATTCTTTGGGACCAATTTGGAATCACGCTTGGGACCACTTGAGCAGACCAGAAAAGGCCAGGCGCCTGAGAACGCCCGAACCCTGCGATTTCAGTGGTGAACCGCGAGGACTATCAGCCTGATTTGGGCGATGACAAAGAAAAAGCCACCCGCAGGTGGCAGAAAGAGACTGGTGGACCGTGAGGGGTTCGAACCCTCGACCTTGGGATTAAAAGTCCCCTGCTCTGCCGACTGAGCTAACGGTCCATTTTCCAGCAGACGCTATTCTAGCAGGTTGCAAGTGCCCCGTGAACTAATTTCGCCAACATGCGCTCATCAATCCGCTATCGCGCGCCGTGGAAGCAGGGAATATCCCCAACTTCAGCCACGCTCTCAAAAAAACGGGGCGCATCACTACCGGACACGCCCTATAATGGACACTTACTCGCTAGACAGCCTCCCTCTATTTGGATGCGCTCTCGAGCAAATGTTCCTCTCCACGCGGGAGGATGATGGGGGCGCCTTTGCCATCGACAAAATCGCCTGTGATGATGACTTTGCCAATATTGGGGTCCTTGGGCACCTCAAACATGACGTTGAGCATGAACTTCTCCACGATGGCACGAAGAGCACGGGCACCCGTATCCTCTTTCAGTGCCTTCTGGGCGATGGAGCGAAGGGCGGAATCGTCAAACTCGAGCTCGACATTGTCAAACTCCATAAGCGCTTGGTACTGCTTAACAATGGCATTATGTGGTTTGGTCAGAATGTCGAAGAGCATCTGCTCGTCCAAGGCCTCCATCGTGCAGGTGATGGGCAGGCGGCCCAGGAATTCGGGAATGAGACCGTACTGCTTGAGGTCTTCAGTCGTGACCTTCTCGAGAATGTTGCGGTCGCCCTCATAGCTCGTACGAACTTCGCTGGAGAAGCCGATGCCCGAGCTCTTATTGAGGCGTTTCTCGATGATGGTGTCCAGACCTGGGAAGGCGCCACCGCAGATGAAGAGAATATTGGTGGTGTCGATG
>CADBRF010000223.1 GCA_902796975.1 uncultured Coriobacteriaceae bacterium | reverse complement strand
CGTCTACCTGAACGACGTCGTGGGCATTGGCAACAACAAGCACGGCAACTTCATGGCTTACGGCGTCTTCGATGCCGAGGACTTTGTCCCCGAGCATCGTCTGTTCCCTGCCGGCATCGTCCGCATGGGCAATGGCAAGGTCGAGCTCGAGAAGTTCGATGGCTCTAAGATGACCGAGGAGACCACCCACGCATACTACGATGGCGATCAGTCTCCGCTGCATCCCACCGTTGGCGTTACTGTTCCTCCCGAGACCTTCCCTGGCTACTACAAGGATGAGGCCAACCAGGTCGTCAACGATAAGTACACCTGGTCCAAGGCTCCTCGTTACGATGGCCAGCCCATGGAAGTCGGCCCGCTTGCTCGCGTGCTTGTCTCCTATGCAAGCAAGGTTCCCGGCATCGTCAAGAACGTCAATACCGTGCTCGAGGCTCTTGGCCTGCCGGCTGAGGAGTCCAGCATTCTCGCACTCAACAGCGCGCTTGGCCGTCTGGCAGCACGTCCTATCGAGGCAGAAGTCGTCTCCGCTAACATGATTCAGTGGTGCAACGACCTCGTCGCTCTCATCAAGGACCCGCCGAAGGACGCTGGCAACCTGTGGTTCACCAAGCCTGCCCGCGAAACCGGCATGGGCGAGGGCTTCTGGGAGGCTCCGCGTGGCGCTCTCTACCACACCGAGACCATCGAGAAGAACAAGATCACGCATTATCAGGAGATCGTCCCCACCACCTGGAACATCTCCCCGCGTGACAAGGACGATGTGCCTGGCACCATCGAGCAGGCTCTCATCGGCACCCCCATCGACAATGTGGATGCACCTATCAACGCACTCCGCATCGTCCATGGCTACGATCCCTGCGTCGCTTGCGCTATCCACGTTGTTGAGCCTAAGACCAACAAGCACTTCGAAGCCCATACGACTCCGTGGGGAGGTCGATAGATCATGGCTCATCTGGCACATTATCGGGAAGCACATCCGCTGCCGTTCCGCATCACGCACTGGATTAACCTTATCTGCATGATCCTGCTCATCATTTCCGGTATCGTTATTCATAACGGTTTCGCCTTCATGGGCATGTGGCGTGGTGTGCACATCTTCTGCGGCATTGTTATCTTCCTCAACTGCATCGTCCGAATCGTGCTCTCGTTCTTCGTGAAGTCCGCTCCCAACGGCGGCACTCGCGAGACCGTCACCGATTTCTGGACCTGGCTGCCTCAGAAGTCCAACAAGCACCAGCTCATCTCCTGGATCAAGTACTACCTGTTCCTCAAGAAGGATCACCCGCTGTCTGCTAAGCTCGGCGTTCCGCAGAAGCTCTCCTACCTGCTCATTGGCGTCGCCCTGCTCTTCATGGGCTACACGGGCTTCTGCCTGTGGGACACCACGGCTGAGATTCCGCTGTTCGCTGGCTTCACCTACGCCGTCGGCGGTCTGATGAAGGTCCGCATCATCCACTACTTCATGATGTACTTCTTCATCTGCTTCATCGGTATCCATGTCTACCTCGCCAACATCGAGGGTCTTGCACCCACGAAGCTCATGTTCTTTGGCAAGGAAGCTCCTGGCCTTACCTATGACACCAAGACCGACAACATCAGCGGTTACGATCCTCTGGATCAGGCTCCCGAGGACTACTCCATTCTTCCCGAGGAGGAAGAAGAGGAAGAGGCTAAGGCCACCGCATAAGGCTTGCGCCTCATAGCACTGTTCTCGATATGGCCCGCTGGTTTTCCAGCGGGTCATATTTTTTGTCACTATTGGGTTTGTATTAGGAAGAATGGCCCTTGCTACCGTTCGCAGGCAATTAAGAAAAACTTTCAAAAATAGTTTGACATGGCTAACTTATTTGCTATTATGAAGTCAGTAAGTTAGTAGCCGCTAACTTACTCCTCTCTCTTTCGAGTGTCTTTTCCCTTCCCTTCGGGCACTCGACCTCTTTGCCCGGGCGCCCTCCCCTTCCAGCGCCCGGGCCTTTCTTTTTGTAGAAACCTATTGCTTGTTGTCTCTCACTTTTTGCGAACACGAACCTAGATGACACTCGGGTCATACCCAAATGCCCTCCTTCGTTAATAATTATGAATAGAGATGTGCCTCGCGCCCGCGCTAAGCGTTTTAGAGTTCGAGCCCGAGCTCCTCGAGCAGCGTGCCCACGACCACGGGAATCGATGCCTTGACTTTGGGGGTGAGATCAATGACAAAGTCCTTGGGGTCGATGTCCTGCTTCTGCACGCACACGCAGCTGATGTCACAATCATAGCCCGCGAGGTTGGCATTATCGATGACGTCAATGAGACGCATATCATGAAGCGAGTGCATGATCGCATGCTCTGCCATATCCTCTGGCGTGAGAACGTACACAGTTCCCGGTTCAACACCGCTGTCGTCTCCGCAGTCAATCACATCGATGAAGACGATGCGCTCGTAATCGCGGATATAGGGAATCATGCTCATGCCCATCGTCCCCGCATCGAGAACAGGAATTCGCGGATCATCACCCGGCTCAATCTGGTCCTCGCGGAACAAACTCATGAGAAGGTCAGTGTGTTCCTCATCGAAATACTCGAGCGCGGCATCGCGATGTGTGAGTACACGGGCGACATGCGGGCCCAGGCCCTCGTCAAGCAGCAGAATGTTGCCTACGCAGCCAACAAGCGTTTTCTTGGGAAGGGGCAACTGAACAGCCATAGGATGTCCTCCAAATCAAGCAGGTGAATCAGGTGATTTTCTGCGCTAGTTTTCAAGCGCGGCGGCAAGAAGCTCAACGGCCTCGAGCACATGGCAGCCCGAAGCATCCACGGTAATATCCGCATAGCGCTGGTAGAGGGGGTAGCGTTCCGCGTAGATATCGTCCAGCGAGGTGCCATTCCTCACGACGACTCCCCGGTCTATAAGGTCTGGAGAAATTCTGCGCCTGAGCTCTTCAAGCGGCACATCAATGAAGATGATTGTCCCTAGCTCGCCAAGATGGCGCATAGCATCTTCGCCATAGACGACAGACCCACCTGTGGCAATGATGTGATGCTCGCATTGAAGCCCTGCTAGAAACGCGTTCTCGCGCTGGATAAAGCCTTCCACCCCGAAGTTCTCGAGAATGCCCGAGAGCAGCATGTCCTCGCTCTCCTGGAGGAGGAGATCAGTGTCGACGAAACGGTAGCCAAGTTTTTTGGCGAGCACAACCCCTAGCGTGCTCTTTCCAGCACCGGGCATACCTATGAGTGTGATATTGTCTTGTTTCATGCATTCCATTGTACTTGCATTTTGAAGGGTATTGTCGGCTACATGCAAAGAAACTCAACAGCGGTAGGTCAGGAGCGCGACAAGGTCTACTCTCTGCTTCCCTATTTCTTTATTCTCGTCTCGTTTTTGGCCTTGGCATTCAATGCGCGCTATGCGGGGACCTGGCATGACGAGAACATGTTTCTGGCCGTTATCGACAAGTTCTACCGGGGCGGCACACCTTTTGTTGACGAATGGGGCATCATGCAGAGCTTCGCTCCCTTCCTCGTGCCCCTCTACTCGCTCTATATCTCAGCCGCGGGATCCGCCG
>CADBRF010000222.1 GCA_902796975.1 uncultured Coriobacteriaceae bacterium | reverse complement strand
CCGCAGGTCTTCAACAGCATGGACACGACGGTTGCCACGGTTGTTGGCTTTGTCTTCTTCCTGCTCGTTCTCTTCGCAGCCCTCACCAGCGCCATCAGCCTGACAGAGACTCTTGTCTCCATCGTCGCCGACGGTTCCGGCATGCCGCGCCGCAACGCCTTCATCATCGTTGCCGTCTTCCTCGTCGCCGTGGGTTGCGTTATCAACGCCGGCTACAACGCGCTTTCCTTCGTCCAGCCCATGGGCGAGGGCTCGACCATCCTCGACTTCGCCGACTTCATCTCCAATTCGGTGATCATGCCTATCGTCGCTATTCTCACCTGCATCTTTGTCGGCTGGATTATCAAGCCCAAGACCCTCATCGACGAGATCGAGGTTTCCTCGCCGTTCAAGGCGGCTGGCGCCTGGGTCGTCATGATCAAGTACATTGCCCCGATTATCATTGCTGCGATTCTGCTCACCAACGTCATTCCGCTGCTCGGATAGCCGCAGTTAAAGAGCGCTCGCAAAAGTGTTTTCAACGGAAGCCCGGGTTTGCCATAGCGGCGGCTCGGGCTTTTTGCTGATGTGACTATTTGGCGGCATTTTTATCTGCCCGTTGCGCGCTTGCCATGCGCTGCTATACTTGCCCTAGCTACAACTGTTCAGGGCGGGGTGAAAGTCCCCACTGGCGGTAAGGGTGCGTGCCCAAGTCCGCGAGCCTCATGTGCGAGGTTGACCCGGTGAGAATCCGGGACCAACGGTATAGTCCGGATGAAAGAACGGCACATCAGCTGCGCGCAAAGGCTTTCTTGCGCGCGCATGACTTGCGTCGAGGCCCGTGAATGCTGCGGGCTTTTTTCATGCCCTGAGAAAGTCCTGTTGCACCGCGTGCTTCGAGGAGAGAAGGCAACATGCCGACGACGAACAAGGGCGTTGTCGGGGAAGAACGGTTCATGCTCCATGCCATCGAGCTCGCTCGCGCGGCAAGTGGGTGGACGAACCCGAACCCGCTCGTGGGCGCGGTTATTGAGCGCGATGGCCGCATACTCGGCGAGGGATGCCACGAGCACTTCGGCCAGCTCCACGCCGAGCGCAACGCGCTAAAGCAATGCGCTGAGCGCGGGGAGGATCCTGCGGGCGCCACCATGTATGTGACGCTCGAGCCCTGCAACCATACGGGCCATCAGCCACCCTGCACCGAGGCCATCGTCGAAGCGGGCATCGCCCGGGTTTTCGTGGGCAGCCGCGACCCCAACCCGCTCGTTGCGGGTGCTGGTGTCAGGCGGTTGCGCGAGGCCGGCATCGAGGTCATCGAAGACTTCTGCAGAGACCGTTGCGACACGCTGAACCCCATCTTCTTTCACTACATCACCACAGGTAGGCCTTTTATCCTGGCCAAATGGGCGATGAGCGCCGATGGCAAAATCGCCACGCGCACGGGCGATGCGCGCTGGGTCTCGAACGAAGCTTCCCGGGCCGATACGCACGAGCTGCGGCAGCGTTGCGCTGCCATTATGGTAGGCGTCAACACGGTACTGGCCGACGACCCGCTGCTCACCTGCCGCCGCGATATGCCCAGCAAGAATCCCGTGCGGGTCATCTGCGACAGCCATCTTCGCACACCGCTTTCCTGCAAGCTGCTTGCCTCGCTCGATGAGGCCCCGGTTCTCATTGCCACGTGCGAAGCGCAAGGGCCGCGGGCAGATGCACTCCGTGCAGCGGGCGCTGAGCTCATCTGCGCGCCAGGGGCCAACGGCGAGGTCGACCTCGTGGAGCTCATTGACGAGCTTGGCCGCCGGGAGATTGATTCCGTCCTGCTCGAAGGCGGGTCTACCCTGCATGCTGCAGCCTTCGAGGCGGGCATCGTCGACGAAGTCTGCGTCTACCTTGCCCCCAAAATCGTGGGCGGCACGATGGCAAAGTCCCCAGTTGGTGGCCTGGGCATCGAGCGCATGGCAGATGTTCCGGAATACCAGCTGGTGGATGTGACCCGTCTGGGCGATGACGTGCGTCTTACCTACCGTCGCGAGGAGGTGCGCTGATGTTCACGGGAATTGTTGAAGAAGTCGGGTCTGTTCTGCAGATGCCCCCACGTGGCAAGGCGGGCAAGATCCGTATCAATGCGAGCACGGTGCTCGAGGGCACCAAGCTCGGCGACAGCATCTGCGTCAACGGCGTCTGTCTCACGGTGGTGGAACTCGGGCCTGCCAGCTTCTGCGCGGATGTCATGCCCTCGACGCTTGAAGCGTCAGGACTAGGTGAGCTCCACGTGGGAGACCCCGTTGACCTCGAGCGCGCGATGGCGGCAGATGGCAGGTTTGGCGGTCACATCGTCTCCGGCCATATCGATGGCACGGGACGTGTCGGCGAAATCCGCCGTGACCAGAACTCTGTGCGCATCCGCATCGCCACGACAGCAGAGATTTGCCGGTTCATCGTGGAGCGGGGCAGCATCGCCATCGATGGTATCAGCCTCACGGTGATCTCGGTCGAAGCAAAGACCTTCTCGGTTTCGATCATACCCCACACCTACGAGGAAACGGTCCTTGGGGCAAGGCATGTGGGCGATACGGTCAACCTCGAGAACGACATCATCGGCAAATATGTGGCCAAACTCATGCAGGG
>CADBRF010000221.1 GCA_902796975.1 uncultured Coriobacteriaceae bacterium | reverse complement strand
TGGCGGGGGGAATCATGATGCCGAGCGTGTGTGCAGCAGTGAGCGCCATGACGGTGATGGTGACGGTCGCACCTGCCATGTTGATGGTTGCGCCAAGCGGAATGGAAACGGAGTAGGTGTCCTTGTCAAGACCGAGCTTACGGCAGAGTTCCATGTTGACGGGAATGTTGGCCGCAGAGCTGCGGGTGAAGAAGGCGGTGATTGCGGAATCCTTGAGCGTGCGCAGTACGAGCGGGTAAGGATTCTTGTGAATCTGGGTCCAGACAATGACGGGGTTCGAAACGAGCGCGATGAAGAGCATGCAGCTGACGAGCACGAGAATGAGCTGGCCATACTCAGTGAAGATCTCGATGCCATTTTCGGAGACGGCAACATAGACGAGGCCGAAGATGCCAAAGGGAGCCAGGTTGATGACCCAGCGCACGATGGTGGAAACAGCATCGGAAATGGAAGTGAAGACATCCTTGACGGGTTGCGGGGCAACACGGAGGGCGATGCCCAGCAGGATTGCCCAGGAGAGAATGCCGATGTAGTCGGGCTTGGAAAGTGCCACAACCGGGTTGGAGACGATGCTCATGACAATGTTCATGAGAACTTCGCCTACACCAGATGGCGCGCTGTTCTCTGCCGCTTCAACGCCAGAGAGTGTGACACTCACGGGGAAAACATAGCAGGCGGCAACGGTCACAAGAGCTGCAACGAGCATCGAGACTATGTAGAGGCAGATGATCTTCTTCATACCGCCCGCCTGCTTTGCATTGGCAAGTGAGCTCATGACGAGGAAGAAGACGAGCACGGGCGCGAGTGCTTTCAATGCGCCAACGAAGAGGTTGCCGAGCAGTTTGAAGAATGCGATACCCGCAGGGCAGATAACGCCCACAATGGCGCCGATAACAAGGCCGATGACGATGCGCAAAATCAGGCTCGTCTCGTTGTATTTCTTTACGATGACATTCATAACGGCTCGAAGCTCCTCTCCACGGGCATCATTGAGCGCCGGCTTGTGCTCAGGGCGGGTAGCAGTTTGGCGGATTGAATCCGGCAGGCTGCGGCTCGCCACATTCCAACTGCGTATTGCGCGGCGAATAACGAGACACGAATCCCCGCGTGCCCCGTTTTGATGCCATGTACAATTGGATTAAAACTACTCCATGAGCTGCTGCTGCTCTACGGCTATAAGCTCGTTTTCTCGTGGATGGTCTGCTGCGAAAGGACCGTTGACAACGGAGACAGATACCATTTGGCATTCGCCTCCGTTGCTATATGCGTGCTTTGAGCTGAGATGCTGCGTCACTTCTCGAGAGAGCCCGTCGAAATTTCATCAGCCAGATAGCGGGTTGTCACTGAGAAGATATTGGCGAGCTGCTTAATCACCTCGTCTGGACGGCGTTTCATGCCCTCTCGAATCCAGTCGAGCAGGAAGCCGATGATAGCGTGGGTGGCGAAGCGGACGATGAAATTGAGATTGTCGCTGGGCAGGTTCTTGTAAGGGTCTCGCTTTTCCATATCCTGAAGGATGACGGGTTCGATTGCATTCTCCAGATAGACATCGAAATGAATGCCGTTCGATGAGTGAAAAATGTTCAGCATGATGTCGCGGCGGTCAAGGAAGAACTTGAAGATTTCTTCGATACCGTCCTGCCAGCTGTCTGTCTCGGTGAGAACGGAGAAAGATTCTCCCAGACGCTTGGAAAAGCTCCAATCCACAAGCTCATTGAGATTCTTGAAATGGTAATAAAAGGTCATGCGGCTTACGCCGCTACCGCTCACCACCTCGCTCACGGTGATATCGTCGAGGGATTTGGTCTTGAGAAGGTTGGTCAGGGATTCGCTCAATAAGGTCTTCGTTGACTTTTTCATGACACTCTCTTTCTTCTAGCGGCGTTGGCGTGAGCGTCGTGATTGAAACCGGTTGGGGAGGATTGCGCCGCACGTCATGCCTAGGCAAGAGCGGCAACATGAGAAAACGCACAAAATACGCAACCATTCCGAGTTTATTTTGATAACGAAGCGGATAAGTGTCAATACAAACCGGTGAAGATTATAAAATTAACAAATGCGTAATATTGTCTGAATTTATTCGATGAGAAAATGCAAACGGGTGGGCAAAACCACAGCACATGATGAACAAAATGCCTCCCCGCGATAGAATATAGAAGCACTTTTGATTTCGATTCTAGTAAAGGTGGGGATAGATATGTATTACAACATACTTGTTCCATACGATGGCTCTGAGCATGCCCAGCACGCCCTGCAGGCAGCCTTTGGTGTTGCCGGAAGGGATAAACCAGCCGACGTGACGGTCCTCAATGTTACCGATGAAATCGAGTTTGATAATTCCACATTCCAAGTCGCTGCGCGCATGGCAGGTGTCCCGGCTATTAGCGAAGAGACTGCGGAATCTGTTCGCGAAAAGTATTTCTCAGAACATCGTGACCATGTCGAGAAGCAAATCGAGGAGTTCTTCGAAAGTGTTCCCGACAACATCGATGTGCACATTACCGTTCTCGGCGGTCGTCCACAGGAAGTTATTCACGAATATGCCGAAGAGAACGATTTCGATTGCATCGTCATGGGCAGAAGAGGCCTTGGTGCAATCCGTGGAGCGCTTGGCTCCGTGAGCTACTCAGTGCTCAGGTCCACCGAGCTTCCCGTGCTGATCGTCAAATAGTACCGACTGTCTCATAGGCCCGGATCTCTGCCCGCCGCGAGTTTCCGCACGACGTGGACGTGCCAGTGGCACGTCCACCAAAGCAGGACTGTCTGAGCGCCGGGTAGAGACCCGGGCCTCTTCAACATGGGGTGTCCCCGTGAGAACTTGCAGTGGGCGGGGGATTAAAGTTTTTCGCAATGTGGAAAAGCGGCTTGCAGGATTTCCTGCAAGCCGCTTCGTGTCTGTCGGGCTAGAAAGGGGAGAGAGTCACCTAGGCGAGCATCTCAGCGAGATCAGCCTCGGGAGTCGTGGTGGGAGCAATGTTGTAGTTCTCCACGAGGACGTTCAGGACATTCGGGCTCACGAATGCAGGCAGCGTCGGCCCGAGCTTGATGTTCTTGATGCCGAGGTGGAGCAGGGTGAGCAGGATGCAGACTGCCTTCTGCTCGTACCAGGAGAGAACCATGTTGAGAGGCAGGTCGTTCACGCCGCAATCGAATGCCTCTGCAAGAGCGACAGCAACCTGGATGGCGCTGTATGCGTCGTTGCACTGGCCCATGTCAAGCAGACGGGGCAGACCGCCCAGGGTGCCCAGGTCGAGGTCGTTGAAGCGGTATTTGCCGCAGGCGAGGGTGAGGATGATCGTGTCCTCGGGGGTCTGCTTGACGAGGTCGGTGAAGTAGCTACGCTCCTTGCGTGCGCCGTCGCAACCGGCGATGAGGAAGAAGTGCTTGATTGCGCCAGCCTTGACAGCTTCAACGATTGCGCCAGCGTTGGCGAGCACCGCGTCATGGCCAAAGCCGGTCATGACCTGCTTGCCGCCATTGTTGCCCGTGCGCTCCTGCTTCTCAGCGTAACCGCCGAGCTCCTTGGCGCGGGCGATGACAGCGGAGAAGTCCTTGGAGCCATCGGCAGCGGCGTCGATATGCTCGCAACCGTCGAACTCAACCTCGTTGGTGGTGAAGACGTTTGCCTTGTAGGAATCCTTCGGCGGCATGAGGCAGTTGGTGGTGAAGAGGAAAGCAGCGGGGACGCCATCGAACTCAGTGCGCTGGTTCTGCCAGGCGGTGCCGAAGTTGCCCTTGAGCTGCGGGTACTTCTTCAGCTCGGGATATGCGTGCGCGGGGAGCATCTCGCCATGGGTGTAGACGTTGACGCCCGTTCCCTCGGTCTGCTCGAGGAGCATCTTGATATCCTTCAGGTCATGGCCGGTAACCACGATGAAGGGGCCAGCTTCAACGGAGAGGTCGACGGTGGTGGGCTCGGGGGTGCCGAAGGTCTCGGTGTTGGCCTTGTCGAGCATGCCCATGCAGGTGAGGTTCACTTCGCCGACCTTGAGGACGAGGGGAAGGAGCGAATCGAGAGAACCTTCGGGTGCGAGGTTGGCGAGCGCCTCGAAGAAGAAGTTGTCAACGATGTCGTCGGTGTAGCCAAGGACGCGCGCATGGTAGGCATAGGCAGAAACGCCACGGATGCCGAAGAGAACAAGGCTCTTGAGAGAACGGATGTCCTCGTTGGCCTCCCAGATCTGGGCCATGTCGTAGTCGGCAATGGGCTCGCCGTCGCAAGCTGCCTTGGTGGCGGCGTGGACCTCGTCAACGAGAGCGTCGATCGCGGCCTGGCTGAAGTCGACGTTGGTCACCGTGGCGAAAAGGCAACGCACCACGAGAGCGCGAACCTCGTCAGAAGGCTGCTTGCCCTCGTAAGCCTGGGCGAGAGCGATGAGAGCGCCGGTCAGCGCATCCTGCTCGAAAGCAGTCTCTGCGGTCTTGCCGCAAACGCCTGCCTTGCCCGTGCAACCCGTGCAACCTGCGGTCTGCTCGCACTGGAAGCAAAACATGTTCTTGTCCATTGGTTCTACCTTCCCTTTCATGTTTTAAACTTCGCAAGTCGTGATGGCTTGCAAAGTAAATTCTAAATTCCTAGGTTGAAATCGGAGATTAATCCAGAATCTTTCCATCGAGCGAGAACGTGACAACGCTCCAGGGAATGAACTTCCCGCTCTCTTTGAGCGCCTCGATTGCCATGCGCTCGAGACCGCCGCAACAGGGAACCTCCATGCGGGTGATGGTCACGGACTTGATGTCGTTGTCGCGGATGATTGCGGTGAGCTTTTCGGCGTAGTTCGTGTTGTCCAGCTTGGGGCAGCCGATGAGGGCAATTTTGTTGCGGATGAAATCATGATGGAAGTTGCCGTAGCTGTAAGCGCAGCAATCGGCGGCGATGAGCAGGTTGGCGCCCTGGAAGTAGGGAGCCTGCGTCGGGGCGAGTTTGATCTGAACAGGCCAGTTCCTGAGCTCGCTCGCAGCAGCTGCGGGCTGGGCTGCAACTACGGGTTCTGCTTCGGGTGCTGCAGATTCTTCGTGCGAAATGGTGCGGGACATGCTGCCAGGGCAGTGACTTGGCATTTCCTGAGCCTTCTTTCTCTTGTTCTCGGCGACTGCGGCTTCGTTATAAGCTTCGGCTTCACGCTCGATGAAGGTGATGGCACCGGTCGGGCAGGTGGGCAGGCAGTCGCCAAAGCCGTCGCAGAAGTCGTCGCGCATGAGCTTCGCCTTGCCGTTGACAATCTCGATGGCGCCTTCATGACAGGCCATTGCGCAGATGCCGCATCCGTTGCATTTGGACTGGTCGATTTCGATGACGGTTCTCAGCATGTTCGGGAATCCCTTCCGAATCGCCTCTTGTTTCGTAACTGACAAGAGAAATCCTAAGGAGGTGCTGGTATCCTGTATGTTGTGTTCACAACAAAAGAAGTTTTTTTACAATTTCTTACAGAAATGGCTGTTCGAAGGGAGCCGCCATGGCGAAGCCACAGGTAGATACCGAGTATCTCGCGAGCACGAACCTGTTTTCAAACACGACGCCGGAGGAAATCGGTTCCATGCTCGGGTGCCTGGGAGCGCATTTCGCGAGCTACAAGAAGGATGAATACATTTACATGATGGGTCAGGAGATCTCTTCCCTCGGCCTCGTCCTGTCGGGCAAGGTGCGCATGGAGAACGTGGATATCTGGGGCAACGTGAGCCTTTTGAACCAATGTGGGCCTGGCACTGTCTTCGCCGAAACCTATGCGGCAGTACCCCATCAGCCTCTCATGGTGAATGTTATCGCGGAGACTGACTGTTCGGTGCTCTTCTGCAATGTGCAGCGCATCCTCACCACCTGCCCGCACGCCTGCGCCCACCACGCGCGGATTGCGGAGAACCTGCTCACCATCTTCGCCCGCAAGAACTTGCAGCTTTCCCAGCGAATCTTCAACGTCGCGCCCAAATCCATCCGTGGCAAGCTTGTCGCCTATTTGTCCACTCAAGCTACGACAAATGGAAGCAACGAATTCGACATCCCCTTCAACCGCCAGCAGCTCGCAGACTATCTGGGCGTCGATCGTAGTGCTCTTTCGAACGAACT